>CAYMKT010000075.1:13184-17843 GCA_964391065.1 uncultured Terrimonas sp.
AAGGAACAAAAGGCCAATCGTACTACGGATGCGGGGGGCTTCATTTTTTTTGGTAACCCGTTCGTATATGGCAAAGAGAATATTTTTTATCAATTAAAATTTGCGGCAGGACAACAAATACTGATTGGCGGTAAAGGCAATAAAAATGGTGTGTCGGTTTATGCTATTGGCTCCGGAGGGCTGTCATTGGGGCTCCTGCGTCCTTATTATGTAGAGGTGCAGGACCAGCCTAATACCACACGTGATGTGAAGTACGACTCGCCTGATAGCCTGTTGTTTCTTAGCTCACCGAATATTATTGGAGGAGCAAGTTTTGCAAAGGGATGGGGTGAAATAAAATTTGCACCCGGACTACACGCTAAAACCGCCCTGAGGTTTGACTATAACCGTTTTAATACTATTGTCTCTGCCATTGAAGGTGGTATAAATGCTGAATACTACTTTAAAGATATCAATCAGATGGTGTATAACCCACCCACGAGATTCTTCCTGAACGCCTACGTTTCCTTCTTATTTGGCAAACGAAAGTAAGTCGGTTATTTTTGCATGGCTGAAAAGTTTACAATTTAAATTATGAGTGCATCTTGTGCTACTTCACCCGCAAACGAGCAACGTATAAAAAAGCCGGATTGGCTGAGAGTAAAGTTGCCCATTGGGGAAAGTTATAAAAACGTAAGACATCTGGTAGATAGCCATAAACTGCATACCATCTGCGAAAGCGGCAACTGCCCTAATATGGGCGAATGCTGGGGAGCCGGTACGGCAACCTTTATGATATTAGGGAACGTGTGCACCAGGAGTTGTGGGTTTTGCGCTGTAGCCACCGGTAGGCCGGAAGCTGTAGATTGGGACGAACCGCAACGGGTGGCGGAGGCTATCTTTCTCATGAAAGTTAAACACGCCGTTATTACATCTGTTGACAGGGATGAAATAAAAGACGGGGGTAGCACCATATGGTATAATACGATCAAAGCCGTGAAGGCCTTAAACCCTGGTACCACCCTGGAAACGCTTATACCTGACTTTAAGGGGGAAAAAGAAAATATCCAACGGGTTATTGAAGCGGCGCCAGAGGTTGTTTCGCATAATATCGAAACAGTGGAACGCATGACCCGGCAAGTACGTATACAGGCTAAGTATTGGCGAAGTATGGAAGTGTTGAAATATCTGAAAGAAAACGGCATGCGTACCAAATCGGGCGTTATGCTGGGTTTGGGTGAAGCCAAAGAAGAAGTGCTTCAGACCATGAGGGACCTTCGGGCAAACGGTGTTGATGTAATTACAATCGGACAATATCTCCAGCCCAGCAGGCGACACTTACCGGTTGTGCGATTTGTACATCCTGATGAATTCTCGGAATACACCGAGGCCGGTTACGACATGGGATTCGATTATGTAGAAAGCGGCCCGCTCGTTCGGTCTTCTTACCATAGCGAAAAACATGTATTTGAAGGCATCGGTAAGCCTGAATGGCTTAAAAAGAAAGCACTGCTTTCTGTTTAACTACAAAAATCGGTTACCCGACTTTTGCTCATACCAAAGTTTCTGCCTCTTTATGCTTTGCCGTTCTTTCAATATTCACCTCTCTGGCAATTGGAATGGTATGGTGATGGGAATGTGCGGGAACTGGCTTCAACCGGATGAGTTTTGCTTTATGTAGGCCAATCATTATGATATAGGTAAGGTCGAACTCGAACCATTTCTTCGCGAAATTGGCATCATCTTTTGCATAATGATGATTATTTTGGAACAGTTCGCCCATCAGTAGTATACCCCAGGGGGAAGAGTTTTTAGAGTGATCGCCATTGTTGAAATTGCTGTATCCGTATTTATGTCCGCACCAGTTAACGATAGCGCCCTGAATTGGGCCCATTAAGAAATGGATGGGGAGCAAAAGATACCACCATAAACTGGGGGCAAAGAAAAAATACACAGCGAAATACACGGCGCCGAATACCACCCTGGTAATCATGCTATTCCCAAAACGATCCATTTTTGCCCATGAAGGAAGATATTCCCTGGTAAACTGTTTATCCGGAATATTCTCACCGGTATTGAATGCACGGTAAATTTCAGCAGTATGCAGCATCATGTGCCACACGTCTTTAAAAAAATGAGGCGAGTGTGGGTCATTTTCGGTATCGCTATAGGTGTGATGCATCCTGTGCATTACGCCATATGCCTTAGGCACCAGGTACGAAGAACCCTGCGCAAACCAGGTTAAAAAATAAATCACTTTTTCGCCGGTTTTAGAAGTGGTATACATCTGATGGGAAGCGTACCGATGCAAAAAAAACGAATGAAAAAAAAGCGACAAAAACCAATGACCGAAAAAGAAAATTAAAATAACCACCATGCTTAACTAAACATTAAATTGAATAATTGTGCAAGGTAGCGATATATGTACAAACTATTTGTTTTCAGTTAGTATTATTAAGTGCTTTGAATCTAATTTTGTGGTAAAATTTCGGATTACTGGTAAATTCATGTTAAGATAAAATCAAAAACCAATCATATTTCTTTCTTAATAATATTATTGGGTTGCTATTACCTTTACCGGTAACAGGCGGGAATGAGTTTTTATTTCCAATATAAAGTCCTGTTGGATGGTAATTATTCTAATCTAAAATGATGAAAGTATTAAGCCGGCAAATTTTTAGTAAGCAGCAGGTTTTGGAAGATGTTCCACCCAATACTGTTATTGCAAACTGGGCTTTAGCATTTATGGGTTTATTGTTTCCCGAGCTATCTGATTCCAATTTCAATTCCGAAGAAGAGATAGAAAAAGAATTTATTCGCTTAGAGCACGAGTTAACGGTAATGCTGGATGCGACCAAAGCCTGTAGCGAATGCAATAATGAGTTGGTCTCGCAACGGTTTTTTAATGGTGCGCCCGAACTTTACCGTATTTTAAACACGGATGTACATGCTATATTAAATGGCGACCCGGCGGCAAAAAGCGAGTTTGAGGTAATACGTGCTTACCCGGGCTTTTACGCCCTTTGTTTTTATCGCATTGCACATCTGTTATTAACCCTCGATGTCCCCCTGCTGCCCCGTATTTTAACCGAATTTGCCCATTCAAAAACCGGCATCGATATACACCCGGCCGCAAAGATTGGAGAGCATTTTTACGTTGACCACGGTACCGGCATAGTGATTGGCGAAACGGCTGTCATCGGAAATGCTGTAAAGTTATACCAGGGTGTTACCTTAGGCGCTCTAAGCGTTGATAAAAGCATGGCTTCTATGAAACGGCACCCTACGGTAGAGGATAATGTTATTATTTACTCTAATGCTACAGTGTTGGGGGGTGATACCATTATCGGGGAAAACAGTATAATAGGCGGCAATGTATGGCTTACGTACAGCGTTCCACCGGGATCATTTGTATATCATAATTCAGAAGTCACCATTGAAGAAAGAAAAGTAAAAAAAATATATAATGTCGAGCATCGCAGATCTGATAGGCAACACCCCCCTTGTTGAGCTTCAAAAATTAAACAGCAACCGCCATGTAAAAATATTCGCCAAACTGGAGGGAAATAACCCCGGGGGCAGCGTAAAAGACCGGCCTGCGTTTAACATGATCAAGAGCGCTCTTGATCGGGGAGATATCAATCTCACTACAAAGCTGATAGAAGCTACGAGCGGAAATACGGGTATTGCCATGGCATTGGCGGCCAACCTCTTTAACCTGGAAGTGGAGTTGGCCATGCCCTCCAATTCCACGAGGGAGCGGGTACTCACAATGGAAGCCTTTGGCGCAAAAGTTACCCTGCTGGAAAGTATTGAGGCTTGCAGAGATTATGCCGAAGAAAAAGGCCGCAGTGGAGGTTATTATTTGCTTAACCAGTTTGCTAATCCCGACAATGCACTGGCTCATTATAAAACAACGGGTCCTGAAATATGGAATGATACATTGGGTTCTATTACTCATTTTGTAAGTTCTATGGGCACTACCGGAACAATTATGGGCTGCTCGCGCTATTTAAAAGAAAAGAATCCCGAAATACAAATCATTGGTTGTCAACCTACCGAGGAATCCAGCATTCCGGGTATCAGGCGATGGGCTAAAGAGTATCTTCCTAAAATTTACGAGCCGGAAAGGGTAGACAGGGTGATGGATATTGCTCAGTCAGAGGCTGTAGTCCTTACAAGGCAATTGGCTAAGCAGGAAGGGATATTTGCCGGTATGAGTAGTGGCGGGGCTGCTTCCGCCGCCTTGAGGTTGAGTAAGGAAATTTCATCGGGTGTTATTGTTTTTATTGCTTGCGACCGGGGCGACAGGTACCTGAGCAGCGACCTTTTCGGATAATGGATAAGGCATCATGGTTATTCAGGATTAGCGATCCTGGAACTGGTTATTGAACCAATCGTCTCCAACAGGGAAGCAACTTACAGCTCCACAATCTGACAGGGCACTTTTATTTCGCCGAGTGCTTGTTTTAATCTATTACAATGCGTGTCGGTAATAAAAACCTGTCCGTTGTTTTCGACACATACTTTCAATAGCAGGTTTTTCATCCGCGTTTCATCCAGTTTCTCAAAAACATCATCCAGCAACAAAAGGGGCGGAAAACCCTTGTGTTGCAATAACACCTGAAATTCTGCCAGTTTCAGAGCGAACAAAAGGCTTTTGCGCTGCCCCTGTGAAGC
>CAYMKT010000076.1:0-17786 GCA_964391065.1 uncultured Terrimonas sp.
CCATAGGTGATAGCATGGATAAAAGTTAGGAAAGAAATAGCAAATCGCAAAAAATACAGGCAACAATTTCCGGCATAACTCGTGTATTATGATCCAGGTAATAGGAATTTAATCAAATGATTTAATAATTTGATTAAATTCCATTTTAGTTTTTAGCTTTACATGGATAATCTACAGCTAATGGCAAAAAGCAAAGTTGAAACGGTAATCTCCACCGAAGAAAAAATAAAAGAAGCGGCGCGGAAAGTGTTCACCCAAAAAGGCTATGCTGCCACCCGAACCCGTGATATTGCCGATGAAGCCGGAATTAACCTGGCTTTGTTAAATTACTATTTCAGGAGTAAGGAAAAATTATTTGAACTGGTAATGACCGAAAAGATGAGCCAGTTTTTTGGATTTATAGCCCCGCTTATTAATGACGGGCATACAACGCTCCACGATAAGATGGAACGCATTGCCAGCCATTATATTGATCTTTTGCAGCAGAACCCCGATCTCCCGATTTTTGTTTTAGGAGCCATTAGAAGCAACCCTGCTCATTTCGCAAAAATCATCCAGGACAGCAGCGTGCTGACAGAATCTGCTTTTTTAAAGCAAATCCGAAAAAAAAGACCAGGAATAAACCCTTTACATTTTTTGATGAACCTGTTGGGTATCTGCGTTTTTCCATTCATCGCGAGACCCGTTTTTGAAACGATAAACCTCATCGGCAACGAATCTTTTAATACAATGATGCAGGAAAGAAAAGCGCTGATACCGGTTTGGGTGAAAGCCATGCTGGAAGTAAAATAAATAATTGCATTTCATGAATTCAAATGAATGGTATGAATAGTAAACAAAGTGAAATAATAATAGCAATGATTTTCCTGCTATTATGCACGGCGCCGGCGCAAGCCCAGGTAAAGCAATTGAGTATTGAAGAATGCTATACTATGGCCACGCAATATTACCCGCTCGCTAAACAACGCAACCTGATCGGTCAAAGTAAAATGTACAACCTCGACAATGCTTCAAAGGGATATTTGCCGCAGGTAAGCATTAACGGGCAGGCCACCTACCAGTCAGATGTAGTCACCATTCCAATCAAAGTGCCTGGTATTGAGTCGCCCTATATTCCGAAGGACCAATATAAATTGTACGGAGTGCTAACGCAAACGATATTCGACGGTGGCATTATTAAACAGCACAAAAAAGCGGAAGAAGCACAGGCTGTTGTAGAGGAACAAACATTGGAGGTAGAACTCTACCAACTCAAAGACCGGATCAACCAACTGTTTTTTGGTGCGTTACTGTTAAGCGAGCAAATACAACAGACCCAACTCTTAAAGAACGACATACAGTCGGGGATTGCTACAGCCGAAGCAGCAATCGCCAACGGGGCAGCCCTGAAATCAAGCGCTGATGTACTGCGTGTTGAAAGTATTAAAGCAGACCAGCGTACCACCGAGTTGAAGGCTACCCAAAAGGCTTACCTCGATATGCTGGGATTATTCATTAACCAACCGCTCAATGAAAATACGGTGCTGGTTCACCCCTCATTATTGTTGCCGGCAACGGAGATATTAAGGCCGGAGCTTACATTGTACGACTACCAACGTAAAAGCCTAGACATACAAAAGAATATGCTCAAAGCCCAAAACAGGCCAAGGTTCAACTTCTTTGTGGAGGGTGGGCTGGGGCGACCGGCGCTTGATATTTTTGAAACTGAAATGAAAGGATATTATATCGGCGGCATCCGGCTCAACTGGCCTTTGTCGGGCTTTTATGATTTGAAGAATAACAATGCGCTGATTGAAAACAATCAAAGAATGATTGATGTAAAAAAAGAAACCTTTCTCTTCAATACGCAACTGGCATTGAAACAACAAAGCGCTGAAATTGCCAAGTTCCGGGAATTACTCGATTCGGATGAAGCCATTATTGCATTAAGGAAGAACATTAAAGCAACGGCTTCAGCACAACTGGAATTTGGCGCCATCACCACCAATGATTATTTGAAAGAGGTGAATGCTGAAGACCAGGCACGACTTGCACAAATTGCTCATAAAATACAGATGCTGTTAGCGATATACAATCAAAAAACAACATCAGGTAACTGAACCAAAAAACAAAGCAGAAAATGAAAAATCTATATATCATCAGCGGCTTTTTGTTTGCCTTCTTTTCCTGTGCTGAAAAGGAAAACGCTTACGATGCCAGCGGAACTTTTGAAGCAGTGGAAACCATTGTGCCGGCAGAAGCAAACGGAATTATAAAGGAATGGGATATTGAGGAAGGGCAACTGTTGGAAGCCGGTCAAATGATCGGCTATATAGATACCGTGCAATTGTATCTGAAGAAAAAGCAACTCGAGGCGCAAATAAAAGCAACCGGGCAGCGCATTCCCGATATATCAACACAAACCAGTGCTTACCAGCAACAGGCGGCTGCTACACAGGTACGACTGGACTATTTGGTAAGGGAACAGTTAAGGATTCAAAACCTGGTGGAGGCAGATGCGGCTACGCCGAAACAACTGGATGACATTAATGCCCAGGTTGCCGAAACAAAAAAACAATTAGATATTATTCAAAAGCAAAAGGCAGCGAACGTGTCGGCGCTGCAAACGCAAACATCGGCATTGCAGGGAGAAGTGCTGCCGCTTGGCGTGCAGGTAGCGCAAATAGATGATCAATTAGCAAAATCGAAAATCATAAACCCGGTAAACGGCACGGTGCTGGTAAAATACGCGGAGAAAAATGAAATGGCCACCGTTGGCAAACCGCTTTACAAGATAGCAGCGTTGAATACCATACTGCTAAGAGCTTATGTAACGGCCAACCAGTTTAATCAATTAAAGCTTGGACAAAAAGTAAAAGTGATGGTAGACGATGGCACAAAAAAATACAAAGATTATGACGGCGTAGTGGAATGGATAAACAACAAAGCAGAGTTTACCCCCAAAACCATTCAAACCAAAGATGAGCGGGCGAACCTGGTGTACGCAATAAAAGTAAAGGTGCAAAATGACGGATTTATAAAAATAGGAATGTACGGAGAAGTAAAATGGTAATAATGGGCGCTGTGGAATTAATAAATATTACGAAGACCTACGGCAAAGAAAAACTGGTTGCGGTTAATGAGGTGTCATTTAGCGTAAACAAGGGTGAAATATTTGGATTGATTGGTCCCGACGGAGCAGGCAAAACCAGTATATTCCGCATACTCACTACTTTACTTTTAGCCGATAGCGGCATCGCAACCGTTGAAGGGTTTGATGTGGTGAAAGCATACAAAAAAATCCGTAACACCGTTGGGTATATGCCCGGGAAGTTTTCGTTATACCAGGATTTAACGGTTGAAGAAAACCTTGATTTTTTTGCTACCGTTTTTAACACAACGGTGAAGGAAAATTACCATCTCATCAAAGACATCTACATACAAATAGAACCCTTTAAAAAAAGAAGGGCGGGTAAATTGTCGGGCGGCATGAAACAGAAGCTTGCACTATGCTGCGCTTTAATACACAAACCTACAGTGCTTTTTCTTGATGAACCTACCACGGGCGTTGACCCGGTTTCGAGGAAAGAGTTTTGGGAAATGCTGAAACGGTTAAAGGAACAGGGTATCACCATATTGGTATCCACCCCCTATATGGATGAAGCCACGCTTTGCGAACGCATTGCGCTCATTCAACAGGGTAAAATACTGTCCGTTGATACCCCGGCGAACATTTCAGCATCCTATGCCGATCAGTTATATGCTGTAAAGGCCGGTAAAATGTCGGTTCTTTTGAAAAGCCTTGCCCAGTTTGATAAAGCAATCAGCAGCTACGCGTTTGGTGAATACGCGCATGTTGCTGTAAAAGGAAATCAACCTGGTATGGAACATGAGTTGAGTCGCTTTTTAGAGGGAGAAGGATTAAAAGATATTGAAGTCAAACCCATTGAAGCAACTATTGAAGATTGTTTTATTAAACTATTGAAGTAGGATGGAAGAAGTAGTGATTAAAACGGAAAAATTAACCAGGCGCTTTGGTGATTTTACTGCCGTTGATGAAATAAGCTTCGAAGTGCACAAAGGAGAGATATTTGGTTTTCTTGGCGCCAACGGGGCAGGCAAAACAACCGCTATGCGCATGTTATGCGGTTTATCCATTCCATCCTCGGGCAGGGCAAGTATTGCCGGTTTTGATGTATACAGGCAAACGGAGGATATTAAAAAGAATATCGGCTATATGAGCCAGAAATTTTCTTTGTATGAAGACCTTACCGTATTGGAAAACATTTTTTTCTTCGGCGGGGTGTACGGTTTATCGCGCGGGCAACTAAAAACAAAAAGTGAAGAGCTGATCAGTAAGTTGGGCTTGCAGCATGAAGCAAAAAAATTAGTAGGAGAACTGCCATTGGGATGGAAACAGAAACTGGCATTTTCGGTTGCCATCCTGCATCGCCCGGGCATTGTTTTTTTGGATGAGCCAACGGGTGGAGTTGATCCGGTAACCCGCCGCCAGTTTTGGGAATTGATTTATGAAGCTTCCGATGCTGGCATTACCGTGTTTGTTACTACGCATTATATGGACGAAGCGGAATATTGTAACCGGCTCTCCATTATGGTAGATGGTCGTTTGGAAGTACTCGATACGCCATCAAATTTAAAGCGGCAATTCAAAGCGGCTTCGCTGGAAGATGTATTTTATGAGCTGGCCCGGGGAGCCAAAAGAACGGATTAAACCTGGTTATGAAGCAGTTGCTATCATTTATTAGAAAGGAATTTTACCACGTATTGCGCGACAGGAAGGTATTGTTTATCCTTTTTGGCATGCCTGTGGTGCAGGTATTGCTGTTTGGTTTCGCATTGTCGAGCGAAATAAAGAACACGCAAATAATTGTTGTTGATCAAGCCAAAGATGAATCCAGCCGGCAGATCATTGAAAAGATACAGGCGAGCCAATATTTCGATATCCAAAAAGTATTTCCCGGCTTTAAACCAGTTGAAGCCGAATTTAAAAAAGGTAAAATTAAGGCGGCTGTTGTTTTTCCATCCGGTTTTAACGATGATTTGCAACACCATCAACAAGCGCAGGTGCAAATTATTGCAGATGCCACGGATGTAAATACCGCCACCGCTATTACGGCCTATCTTTCCAATATTATTCTCGACTACGGGTCAGCGCAAAACTTGTTGCAGGCTATCCCTTACCAAATCGTTCCCGAAACCCGGATGTTGTACAACCCACAGCTTAAAGGCGCTCCCAATTTTGTGCCGGGTGTAATGGCGATGGTGCTTTTACTGGTTT
This sequence comes from uncultured Terrimonas sp., assembly GCA_964391065.1. Taxonomy (GTDB): domain Bacteria; phylum Bacteroidota; class Bacteroidia; order Chitinophagales; family Chitinophagaceae; genus Agriterribacter. The sequence goes on from CAYMKT010000076.1 coordinate 5,279, forward strand.
GCGTGATGATGACTGCTATTGCCATTGTAAAAGAAAAGGAAACGGGCACCATGGAGGTGCTGCTGGCATCGCCTATGAAGCCGGTATTTGTTATCCTTGCCAAAGCCGTTCCGTACTTTATTTTGTCGTGTATAAACCTAACGGCCATTTTGCTGTTGAGCGTGTATGCGCTGGATTTACCCATCAGGGGAAATCTTTTTTTATTGTTGGCGGAAAGTTTATTGTTTATCATCACCTGCCTTACGCTGGGCATTCTGATATCCATTAAAACCGGTTCGCAGCAGGCGGCTATGCTGGTGTCGTTAATGGGCATGTTGCTGCCAACACTATTGCTGAGCGGTTTTATGTTTCCCATTGAGAACATGCCCTACCCATTGCAGGTAATTTCTAATATTATTCCTTCAAAATGGTATTACATTATTGTAAAAACCATCATGATAAAAGGTGCGGGATTTTCTGTGGTGTGGAAGGAAACGCTGATTCTTTTTGCGATAACGGCGCTGTTATTCATTGTGAGCATTAAGCAGTTTAAAATCCGTTTGTCATGAGTACCTTAAAAATTCTGCTGCAAAAGGAATTCAGACAAATATTCCGCAATAAGACAATACTACTCATTTCGATTCTTGCTCCCATTGTGCAGTTTTTGATATTACCGCTGGCAGCCAACTACGAAATTAAGAACATTAACCTGGCGGTGGTTGATCATGATCATTCCGCTTACTCGCGGCAGCTTGTGTCAAAAATTACCGGGTCGGCTTATTTCAGGTTAGTGTTGTATAGCGATGCTTTTGCAAAAGCGTATCCATTGGTTGAAAACGACGAAGCCGACCTTATTCTGGAAATCCCCGCCGGGTTTGAAAAGAACCTGGTAAGGGAAAATAGTCAAAAGCTGTTTATTGCCATTAACGCCATCAACGGCGTCAAAGCTAATATAGGGGGTAGTTACCTTGGCCAGATTGTTGCAGATTTCAATCGCGACATTCGCCTGGAGTTGCTGCCGGGATCCGGCGATGGAGCCGGCATTGCGATTACTTCCAGCAATTGGTTTAATCCATCACTGAATTTCGATTTATTTCTTGTGCCGGGTATTTTGGCCCTGCTGGTTACCATGATTGGCGGTTATTTATCAGCGCTTAACATTGTAAAGGAAAAAGAAGTGGGTACTATCGAACAAATTAATGTGACGCCCATAAAAAAACGCGATTTCATTTTAGGAAAGCTGATTCCTTTCTGGATTTTGGCGAATATTGTTTTTACTATAGGACTGGCGCTTTCTTATTTTGTATATGGCATCGTTCCACGGGGAAATGTATTGGTGCTGTATGCATTTATAGCCGTTTATATGTTTGCCGTGCTGGGATTGGGATTATTGGTTTCTACGTTTTGTCAAACACAGCAACAGGCCATGTTAATCATGTTTTTTTGCGTAATGGTTTTTGTTTTAATGGGCGGTTTGTTTACGCCAATCGACAGCATGCCTCAATGGGCCAAATGGATAACCTATATCAATCCTGTCCGGTACATGATAGAAGTAATGCGAATGGTTATTTTGAAAGGTAGCGGACTTAAAGATATATTACCGCAATTGGGCATAATTGGATTAATGGCAATCGTTTTGAATAGCCTGGCCATCTTCAATTATAGAAAGACAAGCTGACGCCGTTTATTCTTTCTAACGCTTCAGTGGTAAAGCGGTAAAAAAGGCAAATACCCGGTAGCGGCAGGCGTAAATGCAATCGGGCTATTCGGTGTTATCTTTATGCGGTTGTTATGTACTAAATGCACCTATATGAATTTTAGAGAAATTAAATCATTAATTCCAATGTCTTCACCCGAACAACTGGTAAGCATTGCTGTGGAATTTGACAGGCTGTTACAGACTAAGAAGAATCTTGAAGCCTACAAAAATTTTAATGACGCGCACCGGCACGATATTGATGAACTGATGTACGTTAGAACGGATGCGGAAGAACTGGAGGAGTTTAAGCAATCACTCGAACGATTGCTCGACGGCGCGATAGCGTTAAATGCTAATGCGTAAACCCGACGATTAAGAACGGTGCGGTGTTTCGGTAGGGTTCCGGAAAGACCTCACAGGTTTTGCAAACCTGTGAGGTCTACTGGCAGCAGGAGTTAAAAATCATTGAAGTTCCAGGGCGCCCGAAATGGCCTGGAGATCATTTGGTTGGCAAACCCGTCATCAAATCTTTCTTTTTTGGGATCCCATTTCAACGGCCGTTGCAATTCGTAGGCAATATTCACTGCATTGCAAATGCTGGCTGTGCGATGCCCGATTTCTACATCGGCAATGGGTCGCGACCTTTTTTTGATGGCATTGATCCAATCCTGGTGATGATTGTCGCTGAAATATAATTTTTTATCGGATGGCTTTAGTTGCAGGTTAACGATTTCAGCCGGGGTTGATCGCAAGAACGATCTCGACACTTCTATGGTGCCTTCTGTGCCAATAAATTGTATGGCATTTCCTTCTCCCCAAAGTTTATGGTTAACCACTACGCCGTTGGCATAGCTATAGGATAAGCCCTCTTTTGCTCCCGGGGTTGGGGGTGGTGTAAACGCCACAGGCCCCGAATCATCCATGCCTAATGCCCATTGCACAATATCGAACATATGCGCACCCCAATCGGTAATATAACCTCCGCCAAATTCCCTGTAGCCACGCCACCATGCCCATGATTCGTCTTCAATAGGTGGTGATAGGGTGGGATGGTAACCCCTGTACAACGATGGTCCAATCCACATATTCCAGTCGAGGTATTCCGGTATGGGCAGCGTGGGTAAATCGCATTGCTTCACCGGTTCGCCTACGGAAACATTAATTTCTTTTACCTGTCCTATATAACCATTTATTACCAGTTCGGCGGCCTGCCTGAAATTATACTGGGAGCGCTGCATGCTGCCGGTTTGCAAAACCCGTTTGTATTTACGCACCGCATTGACCATCGCCCGGCCTTCGGCAATCGTTAGGGCCAATGGTTTTTCGCAGTAAATATCTTTGCCTGCTTTTGCCGCATCAACGGTCATCTGCGCGTGCCAGTGGTCGGGTGTGGATATTACTACGGCGTCTACATCTTTTCTTTCCAGTAACTCCCGGTAATGTGCATATGCTGTTACGTCTGTGGCAGGTTTATTGGCATTAGCCGTTTTTGCAAGGGTTACAAAATGCTCCAGTTTCTTTTTGTCTACATCGCAGGTGGCTACGGTTATAATTTCGGGAATTTTGGATATGCCGTTGAGTAAACCCCGCGCCTGCTTTCCGTTTCCGATAAAGCCGAGGTTAATGCGGTCGTTGGGCGCTGTATAGCCCTTGCCGCCTAAAACATGCCGGGGAATAATAGTGAATGCTGCTGCGCCCATCAGCGTGTTTTTGATAAAAGTTTTTCTGTGCATCGTTAAGAAATTTATGATTGAGGGTTAAATATAAACAGAATTCCCATACACCATCCCTATACGGGGGAAAGAGGAATTATTACAGATCGCCAGAAGTGGTAGCAAGCCATTGCGCAGGAATGTTTGATATCGCTCCTGCGAAGCTCAATGGCTATTTTATCAATTTTACACACCGATGGCGCTAAGCTGCAGGGCAGCGGGGTACACATAGAGAAGTGGAAATGGGAGCTATAGCTCCGGAGGAGCGACATGATATATTTTCAAAAACGCGTTGGATGACGTATTCGCAGCGTTATTGCACACCGCGGCGGTCGAAAAAAAACGCATTGGTGGCATTCCTTTCCTATCTCCCATTCGCCCGCAGCACGGTGATTTCTTTCTGAATCTTATCGTCGTAGGTTTTTTTAACGATGTAGTGCCATTGGTATTGGGGTACGTCTACGAAGAACACCTCGCCTTTTTTATGGTTTTTAACCGCATCCTGGAATTCTTTGGGCATCTGTTCTTCCCCAAAAAACCAATCGGTATCGCCGCGGGTTTTGTTGCCATCCATCGTATACTGATCGGAAAGTTCTTCAAAGGAAACACCTTCCGCATCTTTCTGGAGAATTACTTTTTTAAGACTGTCTATCTGCGATGGGCTTAAAGAAAACTCATCCAAAAAAATGTAGTTTGCCCGGTAAGCCACCGACTCCTTTGCATCCAGTACCAAATAAGTAACATAGCCAACCGAAAAAACATCGCCTTTATTCTGTTTCAATAAACGCTGTTCAATAAGCGCTGAGTCTTTTCCATAGGTAAGATTAAACATTACCGGCTTGAGCGCGGGGTTGGCATCTATGAATTTTTGTGCCTCCTGTGGGGTTTTGATCTTTTCAAACTGTTCCCTAACGGTGGGTTGGGCAAATACCGGTAAGGAAAAAACGAGCAAAACGTATACAATACTAATTTTCATATTTCTATTTTTAAACCAGGTACATTAAAAAGCGACTATGATTGCTGGTAATGAAAAGCAAACATAGTGGAATGAAGATACAATTTTTCAAAATATTCATGCCATCAGCACAAATTATGTAACAGGCAAAACTGTTTAAGAAACTGTTAAATTGAATAGTCATACATGAAGGGCCGCAATGATGCGATGCCTCCGGGTGAGTCTTCATATTAATTGTATGAAAGGCCGTTTCACAAAAAATGACCGAATAGTTTTTTGAACAGACGAGATGTCCTTACTTTGCCACATTTATAGTAAAGCACATGACGAAAAATATTACCATTTTCATTGGCGCAACCTTTCTTTTTATCAGTTGCACCAGCAAACAACCACCCTGCGAACCCAGGGAACGAAACAAAGCATTGCAATCCATTGATTCGCTGGCAACCAGCCTGCATTGGCCGGCAGACCTCAGCATCACCGGTTTTGCCGGACCTGATCTTACACCCAGTCCCGCCTGTTTGGCGGTTGCGGCTTCCGGCGAAGTGTATGTGGGCGTAGATATGATCGGATCGCTGGGCAAAACGCCGGGCAAAGGAATGATTATGAAACTGGTGGATTGTAATAACGATGGAATAGTGGATCAGCATACGCAGTATGCGATGGTGGATGATCCGCGTGGCATTATATCTATTGGCGACAAACTGTATGTATTGCACACGGTTTTTAACGACAGCGTGGCCACCGGTATGGACCTGGTGGTTTTTGAAGATAAGAATAATGACGGCGTTGCCGATGGTCCTTCGAGCCCGCTCATTGAGCACATCAGCAATCCCACTTTCCTCAGAAGCAGGGGAACAGATCATGCTACCAACGGCATCCGCCTCGGTATTGATGGCTGGATATATATTGCTGTCGGGGATTTTGGTTTTCATGAAGCGGTAGACCGCAATGGAAAAAAAATGACCATGCTGGGTGGTGGGATTGTGCGGGTAAGACCTGATGGTACAGAAATGGAAGTGTATACGCATGGCACCCGCAATATTTATGATGTTGCCATTGATCCCTATATGAATATTTTTACCCGCGGCAATACCAACGATGGCGGCGGCTGGAACATCCGTTTCATTCATCAGATTCAATCGGGAGAATATGGTTACCCCGTACTGTTCAAGCATTTTACGGAAGAAATTATTCCTGCCCTGGTCGACGTTGGTGGCGGCTCCGGCACCGGTGCGCTTTTTATGGATGATGCCACCTGGCCGGCTAAATACAATCAGGTTCCTATGATGGCCGACTGGGGCAGGAACCAATTGTATATTCACAGAATTACGCCCGATGGCGGCAGTTATACGCAGGACCAGGAAGAATTCATTAGCCTGCCGCAGATTACTGATCTTGATATTGACGCTTCCGGCCGCATGTATCTTTCTGCCTGGGATGGCGCAGGTTATTCAGGCGATTCCACTAAAGGATTTGTGGTGCGGGCGATTCCTAAAAACTGGACCTACAAACCCTTCCCCGATCTTAAAGCATCTTCCATTGGGGAATTGATCACTATCATGCAATCCCAATCCGGAGTAGCGCGGCTTTATGCCCAGCAGGAACTTATCACACGGCAGGGCGAAGCCGCCACAAAAGCCGCCTGGAAGTTAGCCGGCGATAAAAGTCAGCCTGCTTATGCCCGTGTGGCCGGTATGTACGCCTATGCGCAGTTAGCCCAGTCTGGCGCCATTAAAAACCTGCTGCAGTTAGCATCCGAAGCGGATATGAGAGAATATGCACTGCGGGCGCTTGCGGATAGAAAACCATTGGTAAAAGAAGTACCCATTGAACCCTTTATGGATGCATTGAAAGATGGGTCAAAACGCGTTCAGTTGGCGGCCATCATTGGACTGGGAAGGTTGGGGCGGATGGAAGCGGCGGAAGCATTGCTGCAAACTCCGGTTCCCGCATCCTTCGTTGCTCCGGACAGAGGCACGGAAGGTCCGCATGCTACACCCAACTCCGACATCATTCCCGCGCATCTGGCAGTAAAATCCCTGGTGGAGTTGCATGCGGTGGATGCCTGTGTAAAAGCCATTGGTGCCGAACATTCAACACTTGCTTTATGGGCACTCCGTTATATGCACGATACCAAAGCGGTGGCAGGATTAATCGCTGCCTACCGTCAGTCGCAGGATGCCGCATTAAAAACCGAAATACTATCCACCTTAGCCCGGTTGTACAACGAGGAAGCGCCTTACGACGGTAGCTGGTGGTGGAGCACACGACCCGATACCCATGGACCTTACTACAAACCTGTTAACTGGGCCGGTTCCGATAGTATTAAGGCTCTGCTTGTAGAAGAATGGAACAAATCAAATGCTGCCGGGAAACAATTCTTTGCCGACCTGAACGGAAAACTCCGGATGGGCATTATCCAGTTTGGTGGAAACGACAAAGAAGAAGTGAAGGATGAAGGACCAACAGTTGACCTCAGCAAAATACGCAATAAGAAAGGACAGATCGGCGAATCGTCTATTGAAGATATTATGCTGGCAATGGACAAAATCAAGGGCGATCCGGCCAACGGCAGGCGGCTCTTTACTCAGCAGGGTTGTATTGCCTGTCATACGCTCGACAAAGGAGCGGTGATGAAAGGCCCGTTTATGGGACAGGTCGGTTCCATCATGACGCGCAAGCAAATTGCTGAATCCATCCTCAAACCCGATGCCTCCATCTCGCAGGGTTTTTCTACCGTGCAGGTAGAAACAAAAGATGGTAAAGCCGTAGTAGGTTTTGTTACCGAAGAATCTGCCGACAAAATTGTTTTGCGCGATATCACCGGCGCCGTGCATACGGTGAATACCGGCAACATTAAAAAACGCGAAGAACTCAAAACTTCCATGATGCCCCCGGGGTTGGCCAATTCCTTATCGTACGAGGAATTTGCTTCGCTGATTACATTCTTGTCGCAGCAGAAGAAGTAAGACCATTCTTTCAGATAGCTGTAACCAACCTCACAGGTTTCAAAGACCTGTGAGGTTTATCGCTCAAAAATTTTTGACAATAGCCATATTACATTGGCTGTTGAATTGGTCCAGATTTCTTTATAGGTGGCATTTACCTGCATGGGCATATAGGGCTCGTCATCGTTTTCAAACGTTTGTATGCCTACCGGAACAGCCCCAACAACGTCGCCGGCGCAAGCGCCATACAAAGGCGGATAATCATAACCTTCGCCATAAACAGTACTCATCGCGAAGGGATTATAGCCAACAATATATTCCAGTTGCCTTGTGCCTATGTTTTGCAAGGTTGAATCCTGCAGTGCATCCGCCAACACAAACGCGCACTTGGCTTTCTCCATCAATACGGAATGAAATCCCCTGAACTGGTAGGCTACCGGGAACCTGCGCAGGTAAAAGTTGCCACCAAGATGAATTCCGTTTTTTGTTTGGGCATTGTATTCCTCCATGGATGGCATACCCACCGCATCGCCCTCATGATAAATGCCTCCAAAATCTGCATTATTCAATTCATAAACGGCCGCGGGTAAAATTCCATAAGGTTCCATTACGGTTGATGTTTCTTTAATGTAATCGGCATAAGCTTCACAGCTTGCTTTCCATAAAGGTGCATCGGCATGAGTGGGCGCGTCGGTTAACAGCATGGTTAACCCAAGTATCATCATCTCCTCGTTGCTGCGATGAAAATATTCGAGTATTCGCTTCTTCCCGGCCGATTCAAAAAAGAATCCATGCAATGGCATTGTCCAGTCGGTTCTTCTTTCCTTTTGCTGGCAAAGCATGACAACACGTGCAAATTTTGCGGCATCATTCAAATACCTTACTTCTTTTGTTAAACGATATAAATGCATTGCCGCTACTACAGCCTGTGCATTCATTTCTGTTTCGTTTTTGTCGTTGACGGATGAATCAAACTTTGTAGTAGCAAAGCCGTAATCTTCTATGGCGGCTTTCTTCAGCAAATAACTGAAAGCGGCATCATCTTTATAGAACGGAACAGCCAGGGCGCAATACGAAGCAGCAACAAAATTATCAGTGGGTCGATTCGTTGCCCTGTTCTCCATATCATCTTTGGTTCCCACTTCGTTATCAGTCCAGATACCTATGATCAATCCGCCTTCGCGATAACCATCGCCAAAACGAGTTTGCAGTGTCCAGTCCAACCCCCAACGGGCCTCTTCCAGCAAGCGGTTGTACAGGGCAGGTTGTTTATGCTGAACACTGGATGCCAGCTGCAGCATACTGATACCTGCTCTTGCCGAATTGCCGATGCCCTGCGTTAAATCGGCCGCATCGTGCCAGCCGCCGCTAACGTTCACTTTCCTGCCATCAGGGTGAAGGCAAAAAACATCCTGGTGGCAGATTTGATGAATGCCCGGCTGATCATACCCGCAACGTTCCGCGTAAAAGAAATTCAATGTGCGCCATGCCGTAGCCATATAAGCGTTGTCGCCAATGGGAAATGGCTTTGTAGAAATGCCGCCGGTTCGTAAAGTATAATAGCCTGCTTTTTTAAAACTGCTGAAATCCATTTGTACAAAATCATCCTTCAATCGCCTGCCAACGCCCCTGAATACATTTTTTTTATCGGCATCGAGCAGCTCAAATGTTGTTGCAGGCACATGTTGCACCAGCGCCTGCTTCACTGCGTTTGTACGGTAGCCGCTATGGCTGTAAGCAATGGCATTTTTGCGCAAATCAAAGCCGCGCGTGTTTTCCGCATCTACCTTATCAAGGCGCATGTCATCAACGTAAAGCTTGAGTGTATCGGATGCACCTTTTGGCGAGCCCATCAGCATGATCTGTACGGACAACCCGGTAACGCTATCGCGGTATAAATCGGGCATCTCCCAAATAATATGCATCCATTTACCGGGATAGACGGTAACATAATGCTGCCCTTCAAATCGGCCAGGCGTGGGCGTTATGTGTTTACCATCGTTGTATAGGGTACAACCCACGAAAACAGAATTAATGCCGGGCGCTTCCGCATACACCCAAACAGAAAAGCGATTGTAGGCCTCCAGGTTTTCTTTCTTTAACGGCCGTATTACTTCCGCAACGGCATAAGCCCTGTTGGTTGGGTTTTTTACAGCCGTTGAAGCCGGCGTGGTAATCATCACGCTGCCTTTGCCTGAAATGGTTTTTGACCTGGAAATACTGATGTTGCCCGGGCCTTGAAATTGAAGCGATTTAAAATCTGCCGCCAGCGGTAAATCGCGCACTAACGTTGCTTTTTTCTTTTCCCACCTGGTAAAGCCCATGTCAGCAGAATCGGGCTTCATCGTGAACCGAAGGTACTGGCTCACATCCAACTGCTTTTGTAATGCTGCATGCTGGCCAAAGATTGAGCCGGTTATCAAACAACTAAAAATAAAACATGCAAATGGTACGATCGGTATAAAATGTTTCGGCATAATGATAAGTAAGGTTGTTGGATGATGTTGAAATACATATGCACAGGCAATAGCGGAAAAGCCCATCTTTCTGACGCGGCAGTTCTTCAAAAATACATGTTATAGGGCTTGGTATAAACGCAAATATAATCCGAAAACTTGTGCGTAAGAGGGTGTTTGGGTCAATTTCCTATGGCAAATAAGCTCTTTCCCAAGGAATGTCTCCCCATAGGTATTGTGCACCTACCAGTGACATTAGGCTGATGTTTATCACTCCTGGCCCTGTCGGGAGCCTCATAACATTGACTAAAAGATGGAATGCTGCGTAGGACAGGATCGTGCTGCGACAACAACGGGATCAATAAATTTTTATCACCAGGATATTGCTTCAAAATTCGAAATAACATGGTCGGAAATAAAATGTAGACATTATCGTCTGCTGCCCTGCTTTAAGGTTTATTTTTATCATTTCATTCAACTGAGGACCGGGGACCAGAGCGTTTAATCGAAATTCTCATCCCAAAATAGCATTTATCCTTGCCAGCTCTTCGTCAGCAAATGTAGCATTGTTCAAACAACCAATGGAATTCACAACCTGTTCCGGCTTGCTGGCGCCAATCAAAACACTCGTGATGCGTTTGTCTTTCAATATCCAGGCCAGTGCCATTTGCGCAAGGTTTTGTCCGCGTGCTTCTGCCAATACATTCAACTCACGCACCTTATTTATTTTCTCATCCGATAGTTGATCTTCCTCAATGGCGCCGTTTCCCCGATGGCTGGCTGCCCTCGAATCTTCGGGAATACCTTTTAAGTATTTGTTGGTCAAAATACCCTGGGCTAACGGCGAAAAGGGAATACAGCCCACACCATTTTCTTCCAATACATCTAATAGTCCGTTTTCCACCCAACGCTCGAACATAGAATATTTTGGCTGATGAATGAGGCAGGGTGTGCCCAACTGCTTCAGTATGCCGATGGCTTTTGCTGCCTGATCGGGCTTGTAATTTGATATACCTACGTATATTGCCTTTCCCTGACGAACTATTAAATCAAGGGCAGTCATGGTTTCCTCCAATGGCGTATTCGGGTCAGGGCGGTGATGATAAAATATATCTACATATTCCAATCCCATTCTTTTTAAACTCTGGTCCAGGCTTGCCACCAAATATTTTTTCGATCCCCAGTCGCCATAAGGACCAGCCCACATGCCATAGCCGGCTTTGGATGAAATAATCAATTCATCGCGGTAGGGGATAAAATCATCTTTAAATAATTTTCCGAAATTTTCTTCTGCGCTACCGGGAGGAGGCCCATAATTGTTTGCCAGGTCAAAATGGGTAATGCCGTGGTTAAACGCCGTGCGCAGGATATTGCGGGCGTTTTCTATATTGTCGATATGCCCGAAATTATGCCAAAGTCCAAGCGATAACGCAGGCAACAATAGTCCGCTATTGCCGCAACGGTTGTATTGCATTGTTGAGTACCTGGCGCCGGAAGGAATGTATGTCATGCTTTTATTTGTATTATGATTATGAGTTGTTAATGGCTTTTTACAGCAGGGGTATGAAATTACGGATTGCGGAGTATTAATATCCGTTTTGGTTTTTGTAAATTTTATCGACTAAATTTAGCATACTCCACAACAAAAAAACAGTCATGAGCTATTCTCCTTTTAACCGGCGCAGGTTTATTAAAAATACGGCGAAGACAGCCACAGGTATAGCGTTGTTTTCTGCATTACCCAAAAACACGATAGCCGCCGCAATGCATCACGAACCCAGGATTAAATTTTCAGTGATCAATATCAACCATGGTCATATTTATGGAATGGTGGATGCGGTTAGCCGCGGTGGCGGGCAGTTGGTATCTTTTTACGCGAAGGAGCCCGACCTGGTGGCAGCCTTTGCAAAAAAATACCCGCAGGCAAAACTGGCCGGAAGCCGGAAGGAAATACTCGAAGACAATTCCATTCAGCTTATTCTGAGTTCCGGCATACCCGTGGAACGCGGGCCTTTAGGCATTGAAGTAATGCAGCATGGTAAAGATTATTTGGTAGACAAGCCGGGCATCACTTCGCTGGAACAATTGGCTGATGTTCGCCGTGTGCAAAAAGAAACCAAACGCATGTATACGATCATGTACAGCGAAAGGCTTGAAAACCGGGCAACTGTTAAGGCCGGTGAATTGGTGAAATCCGGAGCTATAGGTAACGTAATTCAAACCATTGGAATGGGGCCGCATCGTATTAATCCAAAATCAAGACCGGAATGGTTTTTCGATAAAAAATATTTTGGTGGCATCATTACCGATATCGGTTCGCACCAGTTTGATCAGTTTCTTTTTTTTACCGGCTCCACCAAAGCGGATGTTGTTTGCTCGCAGGTTGGAAATGTACATCATCCGCAATGGCCGCAGTTTGAAGATTTCGGCGATGTGATGGTAAGGGGTGATGGAGGTACAGGTTATGTACGGGTAGACTGGTTTACGCCGGATGGACTCAACTCATGGGGTGATGGGCGACTTACCATTTTAGGTACAGAAGGCTATATTGAAATACGCAAGAATATTGACATTGCGAGTCACGCTGGCGGCAACCATCTTTATTTGGTGAACCAGAAGGAAACCCGCTATATCGATTGCAACCGGGAGCCGCTGCCTTTTGGTGAATTGTTTGTAAACGATATGCTCAACCGAACCGAAACAGCCATGCCGCAGGCGCATTGTTTCCTGGCGACTGAACTGGCGTTAAAAGCGCA
>CAYMKT010000077.1:0-15070 GCA_964391065.1 uncultured Terrimonas sp.
ATAATGGAATCGGGGTCAATTTTTCCTTTAGAAGCCGGTAGTGAGCTGCTCATGAGCCGAATAAGCAGGCTATTCGGCTCATAGAAAATAATTGCTTTCGGGTAGTCACAAAGAACTTCGCACTTATAACGCTGATGACTCTTGCCGTGCCAAAAAGCAAAAGCTTCGTAAAAAACACAATACAGACGGCACTCTTAAGTTAAACAAAGATGGCTCATTGCCTGTTACCATGCGAAGTACAGGATATTCGTATGTGTGATCTCCGCAGAACTTTGGGAAGTTATATGGCCATAAGCGGTATTAGCTTACCTACTATTGTTGAGGATGCTATTAACATCGCAGCCTACATGGTGATTCTTGAATAGGCTATCAATAGAAATCAATGGGTTATCTGTCGATCCCTGGCTCATGCGGCGATTAAATGTCTTATTCGCCGCATAAACTGCGGTAATTATAAATAACCTGTTGGACGGATTCGATGGAAAGCTAACTTCATCCAGGTGGGCAAAGATTGCCAAATGCTCGTCAGATACTGCCATCAGGGATATAAACGATTTACTGCAAAAAAGCATACTAATCAAAGAGCCTGCTGGTGGTCGTAGTACAAGCTATATTTTGAAAAATGACCAAATACTCTGTATAATAACGACTAAATAATAAGCAGCAAAAAGCCCGTGAAGTGGCTTTAAAAAGAGTCATTGACCCTCAGAGGTGCATTTAAAATTATGCGGGAAAGAATTACCGAATTTAAAGGAATAAGGAAATATATAAAGCTTGGAAAGACGGGCAGAATTTCGCACAGATTGTCAGAGAGTTTAAATTATCCCCGACAACAGTTAACAATATCTGCAACCGTATTGAGAGGAATATTGATTGGAAGAATACGAAAATCGGAAAGACCTATAAAAGCCTGAAAAGATATAAATGATTTAAATTAAATTATCAATTGCGATCAGGTTTTCAACGGGAGTATAAATATCTGTTTCTTCAAACGGTGTTTCGATAGTCATTACCAGACTATAATTTACAGAAGAGTTATATCTCTCCAGTTTTTTTCTGTTCTTCCACCATCCACCCACGGGATATATCGCAATTTTATTTCTTGTAGCCAAGTCGGCAGCAGTTCCTTCCCAAATGTCTTTGTGAATCGAACCTTTATCTCTTAATTGACTACCAAGAATCCAATGGTCTGTGCCCTCTCCTACATAGTCTTCATCCCTGAATGTCCTGCTAATTCGTCCTCGAAATGCGGCTTCACTCTCATTCGAGTTTATCATCTTAAACCTTAGCCCATGAGATTTATAACTAGCCGATAATTCATATTGTCTATTGCCAGGATTTGGCTCAATAAAATACGATAATGTTATTTTAAACTTTACCGTCGTGGCAAGCAACTCTTGTAAGGCCTCAACAGGCCAAGGCAAGTCAAACAAATGAAATTCATTGGTCTTGATTATTGAACCATCCAATCTGAAAGGTGTCAAAGTTCTTTCAATAATCATAGAGAGTGAATTGTTAGCACTGTATCTGGCCTTTTCTAAATTCGGTACTCCATAACCAACTTGCGCTATTAATTTTTCTTTTTCCAAGGAAGAAAGCTGAGTAATGGAGCGATTGCCAAGCATCTCGGGTGTCCAATCGGCAGAGTGAATCATTAATGCTCTAATGGTTTCCGGTTTCAAATTGGGATAATTGGTATATAACTCTGCTAAAAATTTCGAAGCCAAAGCTGTGGATGCACTGGTATCATTAAAAGTTGTAAACAAGCTACGTCCTAAACCGCCTCTTGAGGCACTAAGTAACAACAATGATTCTGGATTAATTATTCCATCGTTTTGAATAGCCCAGTTTCCTCCTTCCATAACAACATCAGGTTTTTTACACCATTCATGAAGCCAGCCTATCGAGGTTGTATTACAGGGTGACATTCCGCCTCTTCTTGCTAATAGTTCACTATTAGGAAAGGCTTGTAAGTCTATTCTATCTTTTAATGTGTAAGCTCCAACCGTTATTGTGTTATACGATTGAGCCGGGTCTTGAATGGTCGAATCCTCATTACTAAGCGGATAATTTATTCTTTCCTCTTCAAGCATGTTGCCAGAAGAAACAACCATCAATAATTTATTGTTTTGTTCGTCAGTTGCTCCGAATAAAGTTTGGTCTAATGCAGCAGACCATGATGTAGGCCTCCCTCGGTGAATGGTATCTGCACACGTTACAGCCATACAAACAATTCGCTTGAACTGAGGATTAATTATTTCTCCTCTTGCTACTGCCTCTTGGGTAACGGCTCCATATAAGATTGGATCATGCGGCACATTCGGATTTATGAACTTAATACTTTCCAAATGATGGAATATCTGGATTCTTTCATTAGAAGCCAATGCGTCGGTTAAGTCGCCGTAAAAAGATAGCGCCGCCATTGGGGTTCCATGCCCGTAAAGACCGCCTGTATCAGCAGTAGTCCACGCAGGATTTACTGAATCTAAATGATGCTCAGGAATTAGAGGCTCTAACAACGGATGCTTTCTATTAACACCAGTGTCTAACAAGCAAACGGCAACAGCATTTTGCTCTGACAATACTTCTGTTCTGCCAACTAAATCCTCAACCCATTGGGCTTCCTCTTGTCTTTCCAATGTTGTAAAGAAATCTGCCGTTTCCCTCGGCTTTCTTATCTCTGAAAGTTTATCAGAATATAGTATTGCGCTCAACTGCGATGCAGTTCCCCTCATCAAGTAAATCCAATGTTCGGGAAACTGTAAAAATCTATCACCAATTTGCAAACCAGCATTGTCTGATCTTGGTAATAGATTTTCTATGGGGTTCTGGATATTATCCGTTGCATCACGATTTAACCACACCTCCCACCAAACATCCTCATTTAATCCGGGAAATGCCAACTCAGGTTCTTGCCAAAAGCTCTGCAAAGTGGCAACTCTTATTTCTTCTATATTTGCAATAAGAGTATTGTTTTTAGGGTTACCGCTCTTTGTATCTTCGTTAAGATATTTCTCTATCTTGGTTAAAAACTGGGCAATTGCATTTCGATTTAAGCAAACAGTTGCTTCATAATAATCATGGGTTCTACCATCACCGACATTGGCGGGTATTCGTTTGTAGGATGCAAGTCTAAAGTTTCCTTTGTCGAACTTATCAATATCTAAAAGAACATCTATTGGGGACTTGAAAACTACATAAATTACATTAGCATCCTGCTCGGCATAGACTTCTCGAAAATCATCTACTGCTGTTTCAAACTGTTGTCTAATGTTTGTTCCCTGCTGCTGTCTATTGCCGATTGGGCGTGGGACAACTTTTGACCTGCCCGTATTAGGGCTGGTATATGGCAAAACTTGATTTCTTTCATTAATTAGAATGTGGTTGCGCAAAAATCGAGGCATGCAGCAATTTTATTAATATGGGTTTTTGCGTTCGTGGGCATACATAATTAGGCGTTCCTCTGAAACTTCGTCTGCACCATACACCAAATAATCTTTGATTATGTCTTCACATATCTTATGAATTTCAGCATAGCTTAAACCAACGGATTCTTGGGAAATTTTCTGTAGATTAAACTTCTTTGATAATTTGAATTCTGAAATCTCTTTTTTATACAACTGATATATCTTCTCCTTATCAGGTAAAGGAAATTGTATAATATCGTCGAATCTTCTGAAAAGAGCTTTATCTAAAGATTCTGGATAGTTAGTAGCAGCAATTATCAAACTGGAAGAATCATCTTTTTCTATTTGAAGAAGGAAAGTATTTAAAACCCTTTTTATTTCTCCTACATCATTGCCCTGGGAGCGGGTCGTTCCTATACTATCAAATTCGTCAAATAGATATATAGCCCTGAATTGGCGCATTGAATCAAATATCAATCGCAGTTTTGATATTGATTCACCCATATAGCGACTAATTAGCCCATCAAGCCTTATTATGAATAGAGGTAACCCAAGCTCACTTGCCAAAACTCTTGCTGACAAAGTTTTGCCGCAACCTGGTGGGCCAATGAACAAAAGATTTTTTCTAGGGAATAGATTATTCTGCCTCAGAATATCGAGTTTTTTCTGTTCATCCAAGACCCTTTTCAAAGCTTTTTCAAGTTTAGGAATTAGAACCATTCCTTTGAGTTTCTCATTAGGATGAACTAATTCAAGTAGATCGCTAAGCTCCTTTTGGCTTGCGCTGACAGGAAAAGATTTAACAACCCCTAACGTTGCCGACTTGCCAGCTTTTGCTTTGTCTATAAGATTTTTTAGTTCCTCAGCAAGGGCAATATGTCCATTTCTTGCCTCTGAGGCTGCGATTTGCATCGCTGTGGCATAGAACCGAGAATCGTCTCCTTCTGCGAATGATTTAATCAAACTTTTTATTTGGTCTGCTGCTGCCATAACAAAATCAATAATTCAAAGATAATCTTTAGAGAAATAGTTTTATATCTTAATTGTGTCAATCAATTACCCGACTTTCAGCATCAATACTATAGGAATGTTTATAGAGGGTCTATAATATTGATACTAATTGTCTTTTAACCATACCCCAAAAATGTTGTCCTATAGTTGTCCTAAAAAGAAAAGGCTTTAAGGTATTAGCCTCAAAGCCTTATCTGGCTGGTGGTGTGGGCCGGGATCGAACCGGCGACACAAGGATTTTCAGTCCTTTGCTCTACCGACTGAGCTACCGCACCATCTTTATTTTTCTACCGTCCCGATATCTTCCGATTCCATCGGAATCATCGGGATCTTGAAATCTACGGCTCATTCCTCTCCTTGATTTCTACGAACTGAGCTACCGCACCATCCTGTTTCCCTTTTGGGGCAGCAAAAATAGGTGTTTCCGGTTTAACAGCGAAAAATAAAGTCCAAAACTTCCATTTTCACCATTTCCCGCATTTTCACATTTTTCACATTTTCATATTTCCACATTCATCACCCCTACATCCCGTATTCATTCAAAAACTTGATGCGCATCAACTTCAACTGCTCCCAGGTAAAATTACCCTCGCTGAGCTCCTGCTGGGCAATCTGCAGTGAGGAGGTTTCGCAGCTTTTAAAATATTCCAAAATATCTTCCTGGTCGTACTCGTCTACCATTTCGCTGATGGCATAGTTAAGGTTTAGCTTGGTTCCACTGGCGGCAATGGTTTCCATCTCTTCCAACAGGGCGTCTAACCGGATATCCTTGTTTTTAGCAATGGTTTCCAGCGGAATCTTTTTATCTGTCTGCTGTATGATATACACTTTCAGCCCGCTTTTGTTCACCACGCTCTTCATCACAAAATCATCGGGACGCTCAATATTGTTTTCTTCCACGTAGCGCGCAATAAGCTCCACAAAGGGTTTGCCATACCGTATAGACTTTCCTTTGCTTACCCCCTGGCATTTTTCCAGCTCGGTGATGGTGGTGGGATACAGCGTGGCCATATCCTGCAGTGAGGTCTCCAGGAAAATAACAAAAGGCGGCAAACCTTTTTTCTTCGCTTCCTTCTGCCGCAATTCTTTCAGCATGTCAAACAACTTGTCGTCTGTACTGTTAACCGCCGCCTGGTCTGCTCCTTCATCATCATCTTCATTGGCCTCTTCAAATGAATTGTTCATCACAATTTTAAAAGAAACCGGCTTTTTAAGAAACTTTTCGCCCTGGGCGCTTAACTTAAGTACGCCATATTCTTCAATATCTTTTTCCAGCAACCCTTCCAGCAGCATTTGCCGCATTAAGGAATTCCAGTAATGGGCGGGCTGATCGTTTCCTATCGCAAATTCGTTGATGCCGCCATGCCGGTACATGTTAATTTGAGGCGTAAGGTGGCCGATAAGGATATTCACTACATAAGTTGTAGTAAAGCGTTCCTCCAGCTTTTTTATCACTTTCAGTACTTTAACAGCATCGTCTTTGGCCTCCACCCTTTCTTTGGGATGCAAACAATTGTCGCAGCTTCCGCAGTTTTCCTCAACATAGTCTTCACCAAAATAGTTCATGAGCACTTTGCGGCGGCAAACACCCGTTTCGGCAAAAGCCACTGTTTCATTAATGAGCTGTGCGCCTACTTCCCTTTCACTCAGGGGCTTATCACGCATAAGATGTTCCAGCTTGGCAACGTCTTTATGCGAATAATATAAGATGCATTTTCCTTCCAGCCCATCCCGGCCGGCACGACCCGTTTCCTGGTAGTAATTCTCAATCGATTTTGGAATGTTGTAATGGATCACAAAACGGATATCAGGTTTGTCAATGCCCATTCCAAATGCGATGGTAGCCACAATTACCTGTACATCTTCGTTCATAAAAAGGTCCTGCCTCGAGGCCCGCAATTTGCTGTCGAATCCGGCATGATAGGCCACCGCTTTAATACCATTGGCTACCAGAATATCCGCAAGTTCCTCGGTCGTTTTTCGATTAAGCGTGTAAATGATTCCACTTTTTCCTTTCATATTCACAATAAACCTAACCATGTTCTTAATGGTTTGATCCTTGCTTACTTTAGGTTGCACTTCATAGTAGAGATTGTCGCGGTTAAACGACGAAATAAATATTTTGGGTTGCTTCAATCCAAGGTTCTTCACAATATCGCTTTGCACCTTAGGCGTTGCCGTTGCAGTAAGTGCAATCACGGGTATATCAGCATTGATCTCCGTCATCATATCGCGAAGCCGGCGGTATTCCGGCCTGAAATCATGTCCCCATTCGGAAATGCAATGCGCTTCGTCTACCGCAAAAAAAGAAATCTCCAGGTCTCTGAAAAAATCAAGGTTTTCCTGCTTGGTAAGCGTTTCGGGCGCAACATATAATAACTTGGTTTGCCCGCTTAACAGGTCATCATGCACTTCTTTTATTTCCTTTTTGTTTAAAGTGGAATTTAAGAAGTGGGCTACATCATCCTTACTACTATAGCCACGCACCAGGTCAACCTGGTTTTTCATTAACGCAATAAGCGGCGAAACAATAATGGCGCAACCCGGACTTATAATAGCCGGAAGCTGATAACACAAGCTTTTGCCGCCGCCGGTTGGTTTTATGACGAAAGTGTCGTTACCGGCAAGCAGGCTTTTGATAATAGGTTCCTGGTTGCCTTTAAATGCATTAAAACCAAAGTGCTCCTGCAGTGCGGTTTTTAGATTTGTACTTTGGGACGTTGTTTTGGATTTACCGGTTCTCTTGTTGCTTTTTGCGGCAGGCGCCGCTTTAGCTGCTGCTTTTCTTGTTGCTGTTGGCATGTGTCTGTCTGTTTTCCTTCTCATACATGGCTCTGTACCATGTGTTCTGAAAAAAGTGAGCGAAGTTACTACTTTAAGCGCTATCAGGAAAGTTAATATGTACCTGTTCCCGCAATTAAATAGAATACTGCATATGTGATAAGTTAGGTATTATAACCGACATAAAAAAGCATTTATTTCTTTTTAAAATATACAGTCGCAGCACCGGTTCAATAAGACCCGATTGTTTTGTTAAGCAGTAATTTTAAATTAGGTTTGTGGAAATTAAATATGAAAGAAGCCGATATCCAGGCCGTTGCCAAACGAACGATTTTACTTGAGTCGCAAGCCGTTGAACAATTGGCGCAGTGGATTGATGAGCAGTTTGAAACCATTGTAAGGAAGATATCGGACTGCAAAGGTAAAGTGGTGATCAGCGGTATTGGCAAGAGCGCCCTGATCGCACAGAAAATTGTAGCTACGCTTAATTCAACAGGCACGCAGGCTACTTTCTTACATGCCGCAGATGCCATTCATGGCGACCTGGGTTTGGTACAGCAAGAGGATATCATATTACTCATCAGCAAAAGTGGTGAAAGCCCCGAAATTAAAGTACTGCTACCACTGGTAAAAAATTTCGGTAACCCCATCATAGCAATGACGGGTAACCTCGATTCTTACCTGGCGCTAAACGCTGATTATATTCTCAATACCACGGTACAACAGGAGGCCTGTCCTAATAACCTGGCGCCTACCACAAGCACTACGGCCCAGTTGGCAATGGGCGATGCGCTTGCCGTGTGCCTGATGGAAAATAATGGCTTTACAAGTGATGATTTCGCAAAATTTCATCCGGGTGGTATGCTGGGAAAGCGGCTATTTTTAAAGGTAAGCGACCTGTTTATGAAAAATGCAAAGCCGCAGGTTGAAAAAACCAGCAGTTTAAAAGAGGTGATTGTGGCCATTACACAAAACAGGATGGGCGCTACCGCAGTAATAAAAGACGGAGTAATTGTAGGGATTGTAACAGATGGAGATTTAAGACGGATGTTACAGAAGGAAGAAAACTTATCGCATATTGTAGCAGAAGATATTATGAGCAAAGATCCCAAAAGCATAGAGGAAGAAGAACTTGCGGTAACGGCTTTGGATACCATGAGAAAAAACAACGTGAGCCAGTTACTGGTAACCAGCGAAGGATGTTATGCAGGGATTGTACATTTGCACGACCTTATAAGAGAAGGAATTATTTAAGGAACATGAGGAACACATTCATTACAATTTAATATCCGGGAAAAAATGAACAAGAACCACTACGTAGCTATTATGGCGGGAGGGATAGGCAGCCGGTTTTGGCCAATGAGCAGAGTGGCCTACCCCAAACAATTCCTTGACATTCTGAACACCGGAAAAACATTGATCCAGCAAACATTTGATCGCTTTGCAGATTTTATTCCCCTGGAAAATATATTTGTTATTACCTCTGAAGAATATGTGCCTATCGTAAAAAAGCAATTGCCAACTCTATCTCCTGAAAATATTTTAGGAGAGCCTTCACGCAAAAATACGGCTCCCTGTATCGCGTATATTGCTTATAAACTTAAACGCATTAATCCGAATGGTTGCCTCATTTGTGCTCCCGCCGATCACCTGATACTGGAACACATCGCGTTTAAAAAAGTATGCTTTGAGGCATTGAACTTCGTGCGCCAGAATAATGCCTTGATTACGTTGGGCATAAAGCCAACCCACCCTAATACAGGTTATGGCTATATACAAATCGAACAATACGAGGTAAGCGATAATGTGTACAAAGTAAAAACCTTTACCGAAAAGCCCAGTCTGGAAATTGCTTCCACGTTTTTAGCAAGCGGTGATTTTTTGTGGAATGCGGGCATTTTTGTGTGGAAGGTAAAAAATATCATCCAGGCCTTTGAAAAATATCTTCCTGAAATTCATGACCTGTTCAATTCCGAAGAACATGTACTGAACACGCCATCAGAAAAAAAAGCCATAGCAAGAATTTACCCGCAATGCACCAACATTTCTATTGATTACGGCATTATGGAGAAAGCGGATAATGTATATCTCATCCCCTCCAGTTTTGGGTGGAGCGACCTCGGCACCTGGAATTCGGCTTACGACAATATGGAAAAAGACGCGAACAACAATGCTGTTTCCGCAGCAAGCGTTCTGCTCTTCGATGCGGCCAATAATATCATCCACACCAAAAAAGACAAACTGGTAGTGCTGGAAGGATTAGAAAATTACATTGTGATTGATACGGGAGATGTACTGCTGATTTGCAAGCGCGATAAAGAACAGGAAATAAAGGAATACGTTTCGCAAATAAAAATATCCAAAGGCGACAAATATCTTTAATACGCATCGTAATACCCATCAATTAAGGCTGTTTAAAATATAGGCAAATTTATGTCCAAAAGCTATTACGAAACCCACTTGTGCAGGGGCTCTGCAAACGCCGAAAGCCGGGTTCCGTCACCATCAATAAGCTGACTGCACAATGCGTTGGCCAAAACCGGACCATAAGAAAATCCTTTCGTTCCCAATCCATTAAAAATGGCAGCCGATGGCATATGGGGATGAACGCCGGCTAAAAATACCTGCCCGGCCGTAGTTGGACGCTCGGCTACTAAATGATCAATGATTTCAAAAGGAACGGTAAGCCATTGCCGCAATTTAATTTCGGTTTGTTTACGCCAGTTTTGATCCGGCAATAAATCTTCGTAGACCCATTGGTAATTACTTCCACACCAAAACAAGCCATCAGCGGTTGGCGCCAACCTGATCCCATGATGATAAATATAATGGGGTACGAGACCTGGTATAGACAGCAATAGTGCTTCGCCGCGGTTTCTGGTAAATGGTAATCCCCTGAAAAAAGGATTCAGGGCGCCTGCTGCTCCTTCGCAAAAAATAATCTTACGGAAGCGGGTATTGCTATAAATCACGTCCTCCCGGTCAATACTGCATTGTGCCATATCAAAATATTCCTCCAGCAGTAAATGCCTGCTTTGCAAAAATGCTGACCAGCCCGATAACAGTTTTGTGGCATTAACCCTCCATACCGGCTGCACTTTAGCCAGGCCAAAACCGTAATTAAAAAACCTGTTTGCGGCTTCAATATCAGCGTTCACAGGCTGAGCGAGGTAGGTTGGTGAAATTAAATGCCGCTGTGCAAACAATTGCTGCTGCAATGCATCTTCATGAAAAACCAGCATGGACGTTTCTTCAATCAACGAACAACCCAATGTTGCTTCAAAATTTTTGTAGGTATCCAGTGCCGTGTGCACAACGCTTCCAACCCGGGAATCGGTAGTCCAACGATTGACGTTAACCGGATTGATAATTGCCCCTGCCACTATGCTCGCTTTGGCTGCTATATTTACGTTGTCGATTACCAAAAACGACTTGCCCTGCCTCCATAAAGCGTTACTGAGTAGTGTACCCGCTATTCCCTGGCCAATAATGAGGTATTCAAAATTCATGTTGCATGATCAACTGATAATCCTCAGCTTCGCATAGTTCAGCATGATCTTCTTTTCGCCGTTCAGTTCAAACTTCACCATTGCAATGGGGTTATGTGTGCTTCCCTCAATTTTCATTACTTCGCCAAAACCGAATTTCTGGTGTTCTACTCTTTGACCGGCCTGCAGATCCGAAGTATCGCTGGCTGAAAAGCCGGCAGAGGGCTGGTGTTCTGTTACTTTGGTTTGCGGCTTGGGACCAAGATAAGCCGGGGCAGCTTCTTTCTTCCGGCCAGGAGGAGCGCCGTATTGCTTTTCGGCCTGCCAGGCAGTTGATTTCTCCGGCGCGCCAAAACTCCCGCCATTCATTCTATCGAAAGCCGAACGTCCCGGCCCGTTGCGGGTACCACCACCGGCAAAACTACGGTCAAGATATTCTTCCGGTATTTCATTGATAAAACGGCTTGGCTCATTTTGTATCAGACTTCCGAAACGATAGCGTGAATTGGCATGTGAGATCCATAATTTTTGTTTGGCCCTGGTAATAACTACGTAAAACAACCGGCGCTCCTCCTCCAGTTCTTCCCTTGTGTTAATGCTCATAGCATTGGGGAACAAACTTTCTTCCAACCCGGCAGCAAATACACAACTAAATTCCAATCCCTTGGCGGCATGGATAGTCATGAGTTTTACGGTATCTGCGTCTGCATTTTTATTATCCGCATCGGTGAGTAAGGTAATTTGCTGCAGGTAGGCGCCGAGGCTCCTGTCGCCGTCATCTATCACTTCATCCCCGGTACCGGGGGTAGCATCCTGTTGTACTTCTTCTTTTTGCTTGCTGAACAACCCTATAGACGAACCCTCATCCAATGCCTCTTCTTCTGCGGGCTGTTGTGCTGCAATGGGTTCTGAAGAATTGTCTACCCATTCTTTTATGGAGTTCAACAATTCCTGTATATTCTCATATCTCGCTACACCTTCGGTGCTCTTGTCATTAAACAGTTCTTTTACAAAGTTGGTTTGTTTGCCTACATGAACAGCTATTTCGTAAGCGCTTTTGTGTTGCAGCATGCTCGAAAAGCTTTTGATCATCAGCACAAAGTTTTCGATGGCTTCCAATGTACCGCCTTTGAAGCCAAATTCGCGCGCCCGTTCCAATACCTGCCAGAATGAAATATTGTTTTCATTGGCGGCCAGGATAGCCCTGTCAACGGAGGTTTTCCCTATACCCCTTGCGGGATAATTGATAATTCTTTTTAACGCTTCTTCTTCGTTTGGATTTACCAGCACACGCAGATAGGAGATGTAATCTTTGATTTCTTTGCGCTGGTAAAAGCTGATACCGCCATAAATGGTATAGGCAATTCCCATCCGCCTTAACGCTTCTTCAAAAGCCCGGCTTTGCGCATTGGTGCGATACAGAATGGCAAAATCCTTATTATAAAAATGGTTGCGCAGCTTCTGTTCCTGTATCGTATCTGCCACGAATTTTCCTTCGTCGTTATCAGACATGGTACGAACCAGTCTTATTTTTTCGCCTTGCGCATTCTCTGTAAATAAGGTTTTTTCAATTTGCCCTTTATTGTTGCTGATAATTTCATTGGCTACGTGTAAAATATTTTGCGTGCTGCGGTAGTTCTGTTCCAGTTTCACCACCTTCACATCGTCATAATCTTTCTGAAACTGCAAAATGTTTTCAATAGTGGCGCCGCGGAAGCTGTAGATACTTTGCGCATCATCACCCACCACGCATACATTTTCGTGCATGGCGCCCAACAGTTTAATGATCTCGTACTGAGCGGGATTGGTATCCTGGTATTCATCAATTAAGATGTATTTGAATTTGCGTTGGAACTTGCTCAACGCTTCAGGAAAATGCTTAAGTAATTCGTACATTTTGATGAGCAGGTCATCGAAATCCATGGCGCCATTCTTAAAACAGCGTTTGGTATAAGCATCAAAAATTTTTGCGATAGCCGGGCGATTGCTGCGCATATCCTCCTGCTGAATGCTGTAATCATTCGCATACTCTTCTGCATTCACCAGGGCATTTTTGGCGCTGGAGATACGATTATAAACGATGTTCGGTTTGTAGTGCTTATCATCGAGGTTCATTTCATTCACGACGGCCTTAATCACGCTTTTTGCATCGTCGGTGTCATAAATGGTAAAGTTGTTCGGATAGCCCAGGCGATTGGCTTCGCCCCGAAGGATCCGGGCAAACACACTGTGAAATGTTCCTATATATAAATTGCGGGCGTCGCTGTTGCCGAGGATATGCTCAATCCTTTCCTTCATTTCTTTAGCTGCCTTGTTGGTAAAGGTGAGCGCTAGTATATTAAAAGCATCTACTCCATTGGCCATCAGGTGGGCAATACGCGTGGTAAGCACCTTGGTTTTGCCGCTGCCCGCGCCGGCAATAATCATCAATGGTCCGTTAATATGTAATACGGCCTCCTTCTGTCTTTCATTCAAACCCTTTAAATAATCCTGCATGGGTGCAAGTTAAGAAAAGGAATTTTTCTGTTGTCCTTTGGGGGAAAACTTAGTTGTAGGGTAAAAGGAAGTCATACCGGAAGTATTTCCGTGACTCAACATGCTTTTACAAAATGATCAAAACCTTAGTTTTACTGCTACGGAAGGGAAACTTGTTTTACCCACACCCGAAAAAACAATCTGTCTCGTATTTTCCATCTTTAATGTTATCTCTGGTGTCATCCGGGCCTTTTTTCTGTTTTTACGAGCAGCATGAAAAACCGGGATACTAGCCAAAGCGAGAATTCCGCCGCCGACTGCAGCAATAATATATCCACTGGGATTCTTTTGCTCACCGCCTACCCAAGCGACATCGTAATTGTATGCAGCGACTCCCCAGGCTCCTATGACACCAACCAGGAAGGCAGCCCCTCCTGCACTTACCATGATGATGGCCGCCGTATTTTGGGATTTGCTTAAACGCAAATAATCAGCCCTGGTGGATGGTATAGAATCATTTTTGAGCAACAAAGCAGTTGCCTGGGCCTCCATTCCAGGTTGTACCAGAAGAAGCGCCATCAATATCAATTTTACGATGATTTTCATATTGAAATACTTTATTTAGTTATCAAAAAGTCAGCCCCGTCAATTACCGGTTTGTGGTTGTGGGTTATAAATTTGTCGCTATTTGAGCGGTACCAACTAACAGCTCATTTGGTCACCCCGTCGTTATACTGCCTGCCGTAATACCATGAAGACCTTTTTGAAGATGTTTTGGATCAAAAAGAAAAACCGGTCTATCTTATATTTTCTTCACTTTAAAGGTTATATTAGTGAAACAACCCGACGCCAATATTTTATAAGTAACCTGATCAGTACAATCCTAGTACTATGGGCTTACGGCTGTTACAACGTTTTAACTATAATGACCAAAGTTGTAATTGCCTATCGAAATTAATACCAATTAAACTTCTCTGATTGTAAAAAAACGACAACTTTACCATGGTCTCGACCAGGCAAATAAAACCCGCGCCTATACTGCAACCTTTTGTAAGTTGTTATGCCTTAAAAACATTTGATACCGGGCAAACAGAATTAAGAAAATATATGCATGCAGTACAGGAATCCTACATGACCCTTTTTTTGAAAGACAAATTTTGTGAAGTAAGAAGCGATTCAGATGAATTGCTGGGCAGTACTTCAAGTACAATCGTTGCTCTTTTAACAGAATCAAAAGGCTATAGTTGCTTTAAAGGAAATTTTGAATTGTTTTGCGTACAATTCAGGTGCAATGGCTTGTTCGCCATATTCGGTATTTCGCAAAAGGCACTGGTAGACAAGATTATCCCCGTTGAAACTATATTAGGCAACGAGATTAACCTGATTATCGGGGAGTTGGCTTCCTCTAAAGACATGATTGAAATGGCAGGACATATGGACGCCTATCTTACAAAATCAATGTTGAAACATAAACACAAACTCCATACAAAGACTATTGCTTCTATTTCGGAACTCATTCAAAATGACAAAGGGAGTATTTCTCTTGATAAACTGGCATATCAGGCCAATATGAGCTTACGCAATTTTGAGAGAAGATTCTCGGATGAAGTTGGCATGCCGCCAAAATTATATGCACGAATAACGAGGTTCAATAGTGCTCTTCAGAATAAAGTCGTTAATCCCGGAAAAAAATGGTCAGATATTGTTCATGAGTACGGGTACTTCGACCAAGCCCATTTCATAAAAGAAGTCAAAGCCTTCTCCTCAAAGGCCCCAGACGAGCTGTTCAGGAATGTTTCCCAGGAGGCATAAAACTATATCACCAAAATTGAACATTAGAATGTTGTTATTAATATGTTTCAGCGTAAACCTTAATGGCAAAACATAAGTAAATTGGGAGAAAATGAT
>CAYMKT010000077.1:15170-17725 GCA_964391065.1 uncultured Terrimonas sp.
AAAACGATCAAGGTTTTCATCCCAACCAAACACGCAAACCGGGCTGTTGTTTACCGTTACCCTAAACCGCAATTTCTCCCGCCCGTTAAAATAAGATGTTGCCTTTATCGTGTAAGGCCGCTCATCGGCAAAAAGGTCAAATGTTTCTGTTACTGTTTTCATATCTGATCATTTTATGATTATAAATAATTGCTTTTTGTATACTTTTCAATAAACAGGCCGATGACCCTCCCGTGCTACTTTAGAGTTATCAACATATTATATATCAATGTATTAAACAGGTTTTACAACTCTGCTCCCAGCCACACCATCACTGGCATTTGCCGTTAAACTGTAGAATTGTGGGCAAAAAAATCATCATTATCTGGAAATAATTGCTAAAACCCAACCGGTGATCGCATTGTTTGCCACCCAAGCCCTTTTCCATTTTATTTCTGTGCTAAATTTGCAGCAAAATCGCCGGTACTAGTCAATCGCAGTCTGTTGAAAAGCCTATTCGGTGTACCGGAGCTATAGTAAATTGAAGAATATGAGGAAGTCACATACAGCTAATCCTGACGTAGTTTTGATTGGAGCCGGAATTATGAGTGCCACGCTGGGCGTTATGTTAAAAGAGTTGGAGCCGGATATGACCATACATGTAGTGGAAAGGTTAGATACGGTAGCGGCAGAAAGTTCCGATGCCTGGAATAATGCGGGTACTGGTCACTCTGCTTTTTGCGAATTAAATTATACTCCCGAAAAGGAAGATGGAAGCATTGATTGCAGTAAAGCAATAAAAATTGCGGAACAGTTTATTCAAAGCCGCCAGTTTTGGGCGTTTTTAATAGAAAAAGGTTATATCCGAAATGCGGGCGATTTTATCCGTTCTATACCCCATATCAGTTTCGTGGAAGGAGAAGACAATGTGCATTACCTGAAAAAACGTTTTGAGGCGCTTACACAATACGATCTTTTTGAAGGGATGCAATATGCAGAAGACCCGGCACAATTATCCGGATGGATGCCGTTGGTGATGGAAGGAAGAAACGCAGGATCCAAATGTTCCGCAACGCGCATGGAAATCGGTACCGATGTAAACTTTGGTGCGCTAACCCGTAAATTGTTTCGCTACCTGTTTGATTTCTCCGATATAAAACTTCATCTGGCACATGAAGTGAGCGATTTGCAACAAGATGCCAATGGCTTGTGGAAAATAAAAATTAAAAATCTTACTACCGGCAAAAAATCAATTATCAAAACCCCGTTTGTTTTTATTGGGGCTGGCGGTGGATCGTTGCCCCTGCTTGAAAAATCGGGCATTTCCGAAAGCAAGGGTTATGGTGGATTTCCGGTAAGCGGGCAATGGCTGATTTGCAATAACAATGACGTCATTGAGCGTCATCATGCTAAAGTATATGGCAAGGCGGCCGTAGGTTCACCCCCCATGAGTGTTCCGCATTTAGATACCAGGATAATTGACGGGAAAAAATCGTTATTGTTTGGACCCTATGCCGGGTTCTCCACCAAATTCTTAAAAAACGGCTCTTTCTGGGACCTGCCTGCTTCCATAAAAATCAGCAACATCAAACCTATGGTAATGGCCGGCGTTCGTAATTTGCCGCTCACCAAATATCTTATTGAACAGGTGAGCCAATCCGACGAAGACAGAATGGATGCCTTGCGTGCCTATCTACCCAGCGCAGTTCCGGCCGATTGGGATTTAGAAGTAGCCGGGCAGAGGGTACAGGTCATCAAAAAAAATGAAGAAGAAGGAGGCGTGCTGGAGTTTGGAACAGAGGTTGTAAATGCCGCCGACGGTAGTATTGCTGCTTTGCTGGGTGCATCACCCGGCGCTTCAACAGCGGTATCCATTATGCTCGACCTGTTGTACAGATGCTTTCCCGAAAAAATGAAATCAGGTGCATGGCAAAGCAAGATCAAAGAAATGATTCCCTCGTTTGGCGAATCCCTGGCCAACAATGGTGAACTCTGCAGGCAATCCAGGAAAAGAACGGCCGCTGCGCTCCACCTGGTGAATTATGCATCAATAAGTCAGGCAGAAGACATCGCTTAGTACTACCGTGCGGTGGTGAGGCGAAAAGATTTGTAAAAACAACTGTTTTGGCTCTGAGATTATTTATGCAGGGTGATGCACGTTATTCGCTTTCCGGCAAAAGGTCGCAGAAATAAAATGTATACGGTTCGGGGATTATCTCATTTTGAACCGGCGCCGGATATTGTTTGCGTACAATCTCTCCCTTTCTGAAGGTCACTGGTTTATTAAATATCGGCCCATCAAATACGAACGAATGGTATTCTCCATTTTCGCCGCATACATCTACGGTTTGCGGAAGATCATTGAGAAAGTTTTGATCAATAACACGACCGCAAAAACTCTTATCCAGGAATGTTTCGTTTACACATACTACCATCGCTTTAAATCCAGCAGCAATAAATTGCTGCATCAATTCTTTTGTACCAACTTTCCACAAAGGAAAAATACAACGGATACCAAGCTGTTTCAATTTTGATTCGCGGTATGCTTTGAGGTCCTCCAAAAAAATGTCACCAAA
>CAYMKT010000078.1:0-17724 GCA_964391065.1 uncultured Terrimonas sp.
TTGTCGAGCAGGTTTACAAAGTCCGTTACATATGGGTTCATTACAAATGATTTTATACTCAAACAAATGTAATGATCATTATCTACATCTTGTTTAATAATCATCACCTTCAATAGATCCGGTACTTCTGCCGTCCCGTCATTCTTTTTACACCTCCGCCCTCAAAAGCTGCCGCCGGTTTCCGGCATATGCATTATGAACCGGCCTAAGTTGAAAATAGTATTGGGTCTGGTTGGTGGGGTTAGTAATGGTTCGCGCGGTGAATGATTATTATCGCGAGACACTTTTGCAACATCTCAAAACCCGGGTAATAAAGAGGCATATTTTCTATTCCATTAAAAAATGCAATTATTTAATTTCTATTAGATTGATTACCGTTCCGGCAGGCGAACGCGGAAATGAACAAATCAGCAATTGCCGGTTTATCTATTTTTATTTCGGGGAGATCAATTAAACTGCAAGATGTTGCCAGATGATGTCATATACATCTGTTGCTACAATTTCCTTTTTAGTGAAACCCGGCTCACTGATGATTACCGGGTGAAAAGACTGATCTGCTGTAATGGTTCCGTGCGAGCCTTTCACCAACCCGGCATTCAACGGAATAACATCCATCACGTACCTGAAACCGGCTTTTTTACGCAACAACTTATACCCGGCCCTTGCTTTGGAAGTCATGAATAATTCAACCGGATCGTAGCCCGGTTTTTTGTGGATATCCACCACCCGCGCATAGTCGGGCGCTACAGCGTCATCTAACCAAAAATAATAAGTGAACCAACTGTTTTCGTCCGCCACCAATACAATATCCCCTGCCCGTTCGTGATTGATCTGATAATCTTTTTGTGCTGCGCGGTCTAATACCAGTGCCACACCGGGCAGGCCGGAAACCATTTCTTTAACCCGGTCTGTAACGGCAGCATCATTGATGTAAATATGCGCTACCTGGTGATCGGCTACTGCGAAAGCCTTTGAAGCTCCCGCATCTAACAGTTCCAACCCTCTTTCTACCCTTATATCAAGCAACCCACTTTGGCGCAATAACCTGTTGATATGAATCGGCCGGTTAACAGGTGTAATACCGTACTCCGACAAAAGAATGATTTTAGCGCCGTCGGCAGCATAATAATTAACCAGTTGTTCTACTACCTTGTCAATTTCATTTAAATGTGTGCTGATCTTCGAAAAATCGGGACCATATTGCTGCAAACAATAATCGAGGTGCGGCAGGTAAACAAGCGTTAATGTCGGATCATATTTTTTATCCG
Organism: uncultured Terrimonas sp.; assembly: GCA_964391065.1. Taxonomy (GTDB): domain Bacteria; phylum Bacteroidota; class Bacteroidia; order Chitinophagales; family Chitinophagaceae; genus Agriterribacter. Next base: position 1,269 of record CAYMKT010000078.1, read on the forward strand.
TAAAAACAGCAGCGTCTGCGATCCATTGCGTAGAAGTAATATCGGCCCCGGGGCCCCAGAATTTAAATAATGGGAATTGTCCCAGTTCCTTTTGCAGTTCATCTCTTAATGTTGCGGGATAAGAATAGCAATCGGGCATTTTACGGCCATCGGCCAAATAATTAGGACGGGGGGTTACAGAATAGTCGGCGCTGGAATACATATTGTACCACCAAAACATGGTGGATGCAGTAAAAGAGGGATCAATTTTTTTTGCCTTATCCCATATCTTTTCGCCCTGTACCAGCTTATTGGATTGTTTCCAGAACTTTACTTCACAGTCTGTTCGGTCGTACCAGCCATTACCCACAATGCCGTGCTCATTTGGCCATTTGCCGGTTATATAGGTTGACTGAACGGATGTAGTTACGGCTGGCAACATAGGCACAATGGTTTGCAGGTTTTTGCCTGCTGCATAATTCTTTAAAAAAGGGGTATGCGCTCCTATCAGGGAAGAGGATAACCCAACAATATTGATGACTACGGTTTTGTGCATAAGCGAATGATGATTAGGTGTCGGGTGTTAGGTATCAGCTTTCAGGTATCAGGTATCAGGTATCAGGTGCAAAGCCCGAAGCTTTTAAGATTTGAAATTCGAGTTAAAGAACCAAACAGAATACAAAGCTCGAATATCAAATCTCGAAATTCGAAGAAAAGAACCGGAGACCAAATGCCCAGGCAAAGAACCAAATTACAAATAACAAGAAACAAATAAAACCGTATACAAAGCCCAAGCATTAAATTTCGAAATCCGAACGAAGAAACAAACGGAAGTTCGAAGAATATTCAAACTATAAACCACAAACTACAAATCCTCCAACAAGTCTATCACCCATTGCATTTCTCTTATGATAGATTGAGTGATGGGGAGTCGTTTCTCATCGGGCAGCACTTCCCATGTATAGGTTTCAATTTCTAAATGAGATGTAAACGGTTGCTGATGATGAATAGCGAGCACCTGCTCAATATCTTTTTGGGTAGATTGTAAAACGCCGTATCCTTCTATAAACAAAGGCACATGAAAATGCGCACGCCATTCGGTTGACGATACACTATCAGCCTCCTTCAGCGCATCGGGCATGTCGGCGTATCTTTTCAACTGCCCGTTTTTTTGTTTCGCCACCACCTGGTGCAGGTAAGTAGGTTCATTAAACCGGGTAAACGCATCAATCACCGGTTTTCTTTTGTCAGCATCCTCCGGCAGCCCGGCTTTTAACGCGGCGCTGATCTGTATCTTTCCTGTTTTAATGCCTGCTTTTTTTATCTCCTCAATAATAGCTGCGTGATCTTCATAGCAAACTGCAAAATGACAAACATCGTAGCACAACTGTATATGCTCTTTAATGTAGAAAGCGGCAATTTCATCACTGCATCCAAAAAGTTGGGCTAAATGCCTTGTACCCAACGGTAACAAATAGCTGGTATACCAGTCCAAAAATTCTTTTCCTTCACCCAGCAACCCATCGGGTTCGGGTTCGATGTCGATATGTATATTTTTCCCCGTGGATTGCTTAATCTGCACCAACTGGTCTACCACTTCCAGGAGATGCATGGTTGCCTTATTAAAAATATAAGGCAGGTTGGCATCTTCATGCCAAAACCTGTAGGTTAAAGGAGAAGTGGAAATTCCACCTTCCATTCCTTGTGGTAACAATTCCGCCAATATATGTGCCAGCCGAATAGTATAGGCAACGCGTTCAGGGGTAGTCCAATCCGGGGCATGCACTTTATCCTTTACCACCGTATTGTGGAAACCTCCGTAAGGAAATCCATTCATGGTAAATACATAGCAATCATTTTCCTTCAGCCACTGCTTAAAAATGGCCAGATTATCTTCCCTGATTAACTCGAGACTGGCTTCATTAGACAGGCGAAGCCCTATACCCAATGCCCTTTCGGGCGATACTTCGTTTTTGATTAATGGAATATTCTCCTGTAATTTTTTGAAATGATCATCCCAGCTCTCACCTGCATGTATATTACTGCAATACGTAAGATGCCCATGTAGTGTTTGCATGATGTTGCTTTTAAATTTCTTTTAGCCAGTGACTGGATTGCTGCAATAAAGCGGTATTTAACTCATGTACTTCTTCTCCCTTTCCAATGGCATCTAATAACATAATGGTTAATTGTCCGCCCAGGTGTTCCCTGAATTCATTTAATCCCTTTAACACCGGACTCTCTTCATTTTGAATGTGCATTAAAGGGTGGGTAACTGAAAAGCCAAGTGTTTTTAACACATTAATTATTCGTTTGGCATCTGCTTCCGTAAGCCTTCCTGAAAAGAATGAATACGCACAATCGAGTGCAATTCCCATCGCCACTGCTTCACCATGACGAATAGTGAACCCCGAAAGCTGTTCCACTTTATGTGCGCTCCAATGACCAAAATCCAGCGGGCGCGACGAGCCCATTTCAAAAGGGTCGCCACTTGAAATATGGTCAAGATGCAAGGCCGCACATGTTTTGATAAGATATTGCATGGCCTCCATATTTCTCGATGTTAATGCCTTTGCATTGGCTTCTAACCATTCAAAGAACGCTTTGTCTTTAATGAGCGCTACTTTCACGGCTTCCGACATGCCGGAAACCCAATCGCCATCGCTTAATGTAGTCAGAAAAAAAGCATCGTTGATGACTGCTGCCGGCGGGGTAAATGTTCCAAGGAAATTTTTTTTACCCGAATAGTTGATGCCATTTTTCACTCCAATCCCCGAATCGTTTTGAGAAAGAACGGTAGTAGGTATACGGATATGCCGTATGCCGCGATGCGATACTGCCGCCGCATAACCAACGAGATCGAGCACAGCGCCGCCGCCAATTGCCACTATATACGAATGACGGTCGATGCCGTATTGATCAACCGCATGTACGATTGTATAAAATAAGGCTTCGGTGTTTTTGGATTGCTCGCCGCCGGGAATAATCATTATTTCTTCTACAAGACGGAAAGCCGTTTCGTGCTTAAAATATTGCCTTATTTGATCCTGCAGGTAGGGATGATGTTCTGCAACCCCGGCATCAATTACAAAGAATATCTTTTTGGGTGTATCCGTTTTTCCGGCATACAAAAAATCCCTGAAAAGCGGGTTTTCGGCTGCAAATAAATGATTCGTAAAAAAAACCTTATACTCAAATCGTACACTGAATGTTTGCTGTAAATAATCCATTAGGTTGTTTGCTAAAATAGTACGGGAACAGGGTAACCCAAATCATTAAAGAGCGTAAAAATAAGTGATTGGTAAAACATTGCCATCAGGTAACTGCAAATAGTTTAGCTAATAACAGGGAAACAGGCAGCAGCAATAATATCATTACGGCCAGATAAACCATACCAAAGGCGGCAGCCCACGCAGCATTCATCACAATTAACGCAATTACCCCGGCTTTTACGGCCTTGCCAATAAGCGGACCTATGGGGTTGCGAATAGCTTTTTGTAACGGCGGGAAAATAAGTATACTTAACAAAAGCAAAAAAAACAGGACGGATAACACATTACCATTGATAAAAGCAACGGTAAAAATGCCGGCTATCACAACGATGTACAAAACTACGGCCGTATACAAAGTATTTCTTTTTCCCCCATGCACTTCACCCCGGCTAACCATGGTAATGGCGGCGATATATATCACAGGCACCATACTGAGATACGCATTTTGAGTTAAAGCTGCCGGAATAATGCTGATGCCTAATAATAAATTGAGCCCCCGGCAAATGCCCATATTCAGTGGACCTAAAACAGCATGATGTTTTGCCCATTTGTCGTATAGCAATGCCGCCAGCACTATAGCAAAGGTTATGATTGTTGTTATCGAAATCCAGCGTTCCGGATGCACCCTGGTTGCTGCAATAATGCCGGCAAGCAGTAAAAAAGCGCCCCAGGCGGCAGCCGCTGTTTTTGAGATCAGCCCGGCCGGAATGGGCCGTTCCGGGCGCTCCGCTTTATCGAGTTCTGCATCAAATACGTCGTTAAAAACCACTCCACCACCGTAAAGGCCAACGGTTGCCAGTATTAACCAAAAAATGGGCTGGAGTTGATAAGAATGCTGACCGGTAACATAACCGGCAATAGCGATTCCCGCAAGGATATCGGAAATTGCAGTAATAATATTTGCCAACCGCATTAAACGCAACAAACCCATCAGCCTGGCTCCGACCATTATTGTTATTTGATAATAATTGAATCTTTGTCCATCCGGGGTTGCTGCCCGCCGCGGAGAATAGTATTGCCGCTAAACTTTAAACGCTGATCAATATTTTTTACCGCAGCAAAATCGGCAATATCAATCTGCCCGCTTTGTCCGAATGCGGTAATGGCGTTCTGATAGGTAACCAGTCGAATGGACTCATCACTGATGCCCATCTGCTTCATAAGCGCCGCGGTTTTGGGAACGGCTAAAGGATCGCTGATGCCCCAGTCGGCCGCGGAGTTCACCATAATCCGGTCTGTTCCATATTGCTTTACAATATCCACCATACGTTCGTTGCCCATTTTAGTAAAAGGATAGATCGTAAAAGCCGCCCAGAAACCCCGGTCCAACACCTCTTTCACCGTTTCTTCGTTATTGTGATCTACAATAACCATCGCGGGATCCAATCCCTGCTCCAGCGCAATATCCATACTTCGGGTAGTGCCTCTTTTTTTATCGCGGTGTGGCGTATGTATCTGCACCGGAAGATTAGCTTCTTTAGCCAGGTTGAGTTGCAAACGGTAATATTTTTCTTCCGCCGCTGTTTGATCGTCGAAACCAATCTCCCCCACTCCCACAACGCCTTCTTTATAAATAAACAATGGTAATATTTCCATCACTTCTTCCGCCAGTGCTTCATTGTTAGCTTCACGGGAATTTAATCCAATGGTACAATAATGTTTTATACCAAACTGCGAAGACCGGAACCTTTCCCAACCAATTAAGCTGCTGTAATAATCGCGAAAAGTATCAATGCCTGTTCGCGGCTGCCCCAACCAAAAGGCAGGCTCAATAATCGCTACCACACCTGCATCCGCCATCGCCTGGTAATCGTCGGTGGTACGGGAAGTCATGTGCACATGCGGGTCAAAAAATGGCATGCCTTTAATTTGTTCAAGGTAAGAGCCATCCTTTGTGCCGGGCTGTAGGTCTTTTTCGGTAATGTTATGACTGCAACACATAATTTTTTATTTTATTCGCCAGTATATCCCAGGTAAGCGTACCCGAAACAATGGCGGCTTTCCTATCCGGAGTTGAATTGAGCAATGCCTGAGCGGGAGGATAGCTGCTGTTGTAACAAACCAATGCCGCAGCTTCTTTATCCGGTTCATTTTGCGAAGCCGCTAATTTTTCAATATCGGGGAACAGATTTTCATCCACGAACTTGCCTGTGCAACGCCATATTTGTGGGTTGACGGTACGGTGCGCCGCCCATCTTTCGTGCGCATAATCGGATAACACTTTTGCCAGTTCGGGATTCGACCGTTCGTCCAGTCCAATGATCTGCTCCACGGGCTTTTCGGTAAAAAATGCCTTTAACACCAGTTGGTTCCATGCCCGTTCATCCAAATAAGTTGCAGGATAGGGATTATTGCACATAATGGCTTCCAGTACATCGCCGATATTGCTGCGGATACCTTCCGCGCATTGCCCCGCCCAATGCCGGGGATAAGCAAGAACCGGCAGGGCCGAATACAACGCCACCAGTTCATTCATCTCCGCCGCTAAAAATAAATTTTCGATTGACCGGGTATATCGCTGTTCATCGGAGCTATCGGCATTCATTAATAGCCATACCCTGCACAAACGGTCTACCCCCCATGATTGAATCGTTAAACCCGCGCCTGCAATCCGGATGGCTTTATCCTGCTCTCCGGATAAAACAACAATTGATTTACCGGTTTTCCGGGGAATGGAGACAAATGCGGTATTAAACTGCGAACTGCCTATGCCCGCCGCAAGTTTGTCGCTCAGCCCATCCAAAATTTCAGCGGCTACATTTTGTTTTGCAACGGCTGAAAAACAGGTCTTAAGCTGATCTGGCTGGTAATGAGGCATGCGAACTTCTTTAACGGCTACTTTATATTAATGCATTGAAAAGCGAAAATAAATACAAATACATTTATATTGCCTTTCAAATGCTTAAATAACATTTCAATTACGCTTAATTATAGCTGAACTATGCTTTTATCTGTATTGAATATCATCTTTTTTATTGCATTTGTTGCATTTGCATGGGTTAATTTAAACGATAAGGATTCGTGGCTTTGGGCGCCCATTTATTTGACCGCAGCTATTTTATGCGGATTGGCAGCCTTTAAATATTATTACCCGCTTATTTATATGCCCGTTATGGGGTTTTATTTGGTATATGCGGTGATCCTTTTTTTTGTAAAAGATGGCGTGCTGGACTGGATTACCAAATACAAAAGACAAAACATCGCCGCTACCATGCAGGCTACGAAACCCTATATTGAAAAAACGCGTGAATTCTTTGGGCTGCTTATTATTACCGGTGCACTGTTTATTAATTTATGCGTTAGTTATTCAGCTATTTAATACACTGTAGTATGATTACACATACCGTAGCTTTTACATTAAAGTATCCAAACGGATCTGCGGAAGAGTCGGCGTTTTTGGATGCTACGTCCAACCTCGTCAACATCCCCGGCGTACAAAATTTTGAACGTTTAAAACAAACCAGTCAGAAAAATAAATTTCAATTCGGTTTGTCTATGCAGTTTTCAACCCGGGCGGAATACGACGGGTATAATAATCATCCGCTGCATACCAGTTTCATTCAGCAATACTGGATACCCGGGGTGGAAGAATTTTTGGAAACAGATTACGAGCCGCTTCCCTGATCGGCGTTTTTTAAGCATATCTTAAATTATTCGATAACCTGTTCTGTTTAAACCAATTACTTAAAGAAGCTGAGGAAAATATTCCCCAATACCGCTTGTTTTGCTGATTGCTGTACCATAGGTGCGAAAATAAAAATAACGCCCGCATAATGACGCGCACTTAGTATTTTTTCGATGCCGGCGCACCTCCACGGAACCGTAATATCCAATAAGGTTAATTCTTTTCGCTACCTTTTGTAACGATACATCCGGATTTTGCTGGTTTACCGAAACCAGGAATTTTATCATCCCTCTGCCGCCGGGGCAAAGGCATGATTATTGGCTAAACTAAAATAGCGAAAGCAGGGTTTGGCTGTTCCCAAAAAATGTATCACCAAAAATGAATTCTCCCCATCAAAAAAAACAAAACAAAGACGTATTATCTGAACTCCTTCCCCAGGCGATTTCTGTGTTGAAAAAAGCCATCATCGCCCCTTTGTTTTCCGATAACCTTTTTCATAAATATGCGAATGAAAAACCGCCTTTACGTTCGGAGTTGTTTACGCACCAGCAAATGGAGCATTATGCGCGGAGGCTGGCGGCCAAACATATTTTAACCAAAGGTGAACCATCGGAAAAAATGCTGAAAAGACTGGGAGAGAATGAAAGTCTCCTGGTAGAAATACACCATCTCTTATCAGAAACAGTAAAGTCGAATGTTCCAATAGCGCCGGCCGGTGAATGGCTTCTGGATAATTTTTATTTGATAGAAGAGCACATTTACACCGGTAAAAAACATTTGCCCAAAGGCTATAGTAAGGGTTTGCCGCAGCTCGCGAATGGCGCATCGGAAGGAATGCCCAGGGTATACGACATCATTGTAGAATTAATTTCGCATAGCGATGGCCGGGTTGACTTTGAAAGTTTGTCGGGATTTATTAATGCTTACCAGTCGGTAACCATTTTGCAGTTGGGGGAATTGTGGGCGATACCCATTATGCTGCGGCTCGCGTTAATTGAAAACCTCCGCCGTTTGTCTACCGAACTCGCGTTAGATATCCTGCATAAAAACCTGGCCGATTTTTGGGCAGACCAGATGCTGGAAACCCTTGACCATGATCCCAAAAACCTGGTAGTGGTTATTGCCGATATGGCCCGCTCAAAGCCTCCAATAGAAGGTGCTTTTGTGGCAGAACTCACCCGTAAATTACAAGGACGGGGCGCCGCACTTAGTTTGCCACTCAGTTGGATAGAGCAATTTGTATCGGATACTGCACTTACCAGCGCCGAAATGGTGCATCTTGAAAATCAAAAACAGGCCGCCCAGCAAGTTTCCATAAGCAACAGCATTGGCAGCCTGAGATTCTTAAACAATACCAACTGGCGCAGGTTTGTAGAGCAGGAAAGTATCGTTGAAAAAATATTGAATGAAGATGTGGACGGGTTATATGGCAGGATGGATTTCTATACAAGAGATCATTACCGGCATGTTATAGAAAAGATTTCAAAGTATAGCGACCAATCGGAGGTAGAGGTAGCCAGGATAGCCATTGAACAGGCAAAACAATACCGGGGAGATGTAAGAAAGCAGCATGTAGGATACCATTTGATAGATGCAGGCGCAGGCACTGTGGAAAAGTTAGCGAAAGTAAAACTACCGTTTCCGGATCAATTAAAGCGCAGCTTTGCCAGCACACCGCTGTTTTATTATCTCTTTGGTATTGGCTTCCTTACCGCATTGTTTTGCTGCATATTCACCGCAAATCTCCACGAACAATTAAAGCAGTGGCAATTTGCACTGTTGCTGCTTGCTTGCGCCACCGCGGCAAGCCAGCCTGCTATAACGTTCATCAACTGGCTGAGCACCCTGCTTACTGATCCTGATCCCTTACCAAGAATGGATTTTTCGACGGGTATCCCTCAAAACCAGCGCACACTGGTGGTTATCCCTACCATGCTCCTGCATACGGATGGAGTGGATGCACTAACAGAGTCCCTGGAAGTTCGCTTTGTAGCTAACCGCGATGATCACCTGCACTTTGCTTTGCTTACCGATTTTAAAGACGCTGCTACGCAAAGTCTGCCGGGAGAGGAAGCATTAATTCAATATGCAAAAAATAAAATCATAGAACTCAATAAAAAATATGGACAACCCGAGCCGGTAATCTTCATGCTCTTTCACCGGCCCCGTAAATGGAATGCAAAAGAAAATGTGTGGATGGGACATGAGCGCAAGCGCGGAAAACTGGAAGAACTCAATGCATTGCTGCGGGGGAACGGCGACGATTATTTTTCATTGATCGTGGGCCAAAAAGCGGTCTTCCCCGAAATTAAATATGTTATTACACTCGATACCGATACCCAACTGCCAAGAGAGGCGGCGTGGAAAATGACCGCTACAATGGCTCACCCCCTGAACAAAGCGGGTTACTCCACTTCAAAAAGAAGGATAACCCAGGGATACAGCATTTTACAGCCCAGGGTGTCCAATAGCCTGCCCGGACCTTCAGGCTCTTTTTATGCCCGTATACATGGAAATGAGCCCGGCATTGATCCCTATACAAGAATGATATCGGACGTATACCAGGATCTTTTTGCGGAAGGTTCTTTTATTGGGAAAGGCATTTATGAGATTGATAGTTTTACCGCATCGCTTGAGGGGCGGCTCCCCGAAAACCGCATTTTGAGCCACGACCTGGTGGAGGGCTGTTATGCACGTTCAGGCTTTTTGAGCGATGTTCAGTTGTATGAACATTATCCGCCGGGTTATTATGCCGATATGCAACGCCGTCACCGCTGGATACGCGGCGACTGGCAAATCCTGAGATGGTTGTTCCCCCTTGTTCCTGCACCCGACAAACAGTATAAAAAGAATCCGCTTTCCATTTTATCGCGCTGGAAAATTTTCGACAATATCCGCCGCAGTCTTGTGCCGGGCAGCATGATATTATTGTTAATGTACGGTTGGCTGGTATCTAACTCCACATTTTGGACTATTGCAGTAATCAGTATGCTCATCCTCCCCTCATTCATAAAATTAGTATGGGAGATATGCAATAAGCCAAAGGATATCAGTTTTCGCCCTCACTTGCTTTTTACGGTAAATGCTGCCAGGGATCAATTTTTCAACCATGCACTCGACCTCGTATTTCTACCCTATGAAGCATATATAAATACAGATGCTATCTTTCGTACGGCATGGCGCATCTTCATTTCAAAACGAAACCTGCTGCAATGGACGCCGTTTGGCGCTATGCACAATATTCCAAAAACGCTTTTTAGGCATTATAAAGCAATGTGGGTTGCACCTGCTTTTGCAACGGCTGTGCTCTTGTACTTGTTACAACAAAAGGTATCGCCTGTTGTGGTTAACCTGCCGCTATTGATGGCATGGATGCTGAGTCCGGCTATCGCTTACCTCATCAGCCTGCCCCGCAGGCCGAAACAATTTTCCCTTACGGCAGCGCAACAGTTTTTTCTTCAAAAATTATCGCGGCGCACATGGGCTTTCTTTGAAAAATTTGTCGATCATGAAAACAACTGGTTGCCGCCCGACAACTACCAGGAAAAGCCCGGCCCTAAAATTGCTCACCGCACTTCTCCCACTAATATCGGTTTATCGTTACTGGCCAACCTCACTGCCTTCGATTTTGGATATATTTCAATGGGAAGGTTAATTGACCGGAGCGCCCGCACGCTTAATACTGTAACGTTGCTGGAAAAATACCAGGGACATCTGTTCAATTGGTACGACACCATAACACTCGCCTGTTTAATGCCCAGGTACATTTCAACTGTGGACAGCGGAAACTTTGTGGGACACCTCATTACCTTAAAGCAGGGATTACTGGGTTTAAAAGAAACCAAAATCTTTTCCAATGTGTTTTTTGAAGGGCTGCAGCATACGATTGGCATATTGCTGGAAACAAACGAAAAAAATATACGGTGGCAGGCCATAAAAGAAGAAGTAGAAGCCGCGCAGGCAAGCCCGCCGCAAACTTTGCAGGAAGCGTTGACTGTGATAGAAAAAATAAAAGAAAGCTATGCCGGCATCATAAAGCAAATCAACGTTAACGATAAGGAAACTGACATTGACGAACAGGAATGGATAGCCCGCCTGGGTGTGCAACTCAATGATGCCGCAACCGATATATGCACTTTAGCTCCCTGGCTGTTGCTATATGCCCCTTCACCAAAACTGCAGGCCGTGGTCAGCTATATTGATCATATTCCAACACTTGCACAACTCTGCACCATACAAATTGAAGCCCTGCCCAGGGTAAAATCGCACTACGAACCTCATAACTCCGCCGAAGAAAATGACTGGCTCGACACCTATGTTTCCTGCGTCATTCAATCGTCTAAACAAGCAAAAGAAAGAAGCCTCATCATTGACAACCTCGCCGACCAATGCGATGAATTTTCAAATGTAGCGTACGATTTTTTATACAGCCGAACCCAGCATTTACTTTCGATAGGATATAATGTTGAAGAGCATCGCCGCGATAGTGGATTTTATGATTTGCTGGCTTCTGAGGCGAGGCTCGGAAATTTTGTAGCCATTGCCCAGGGAAAATTACCCCAGGAAAGTTGGTTTGCCCTGGGCCGGCAACTCACCGGCGCGGGGTCTTTGCCCACCCTGCTGTCGTGGAGCGGGTCAATGTTTGAATACCTCATGCCTGTTCTGGTGATGCCCTCGTACGACAACACCCTGCTCGATGAAACGCACAAGGCGATCGTTCAAAAGCAGATTGATTATGGGAACAAAAAAAACGTTCCCTGGGGCATTTCAGAATCGGGATACAATATGGTAGATGCCAATCTCAACTACCAGTATAAGGCTTTTGGGGTACCCGGAACGGGCTTAAAACGCGGGCTGGGCGAAGAATTGGTCATCTCTCCGTATTCCACTATCATGGCATTGATGGTGAGCCCTAAAGAAGCCTGCGATAATCTTGCGGTAATGAGCAAAAAAGGTTTTAACGGAAACTATGGCTTTTATGAAGCCATCGACTACACCCCATCGCGATTGCCCAGGGGGCAGGAGCATGTCATTATCCGTTCCTTTATGGTGCACCACCAGGGCATGTCCTTTTTATCGCTTTCGCATTTGCTGCTTAACCAGCCCATGCAAAAACGTTTCATGTCGGAAGTACAATTTCAGGCCACCCTCCTGTTATTACAGGAACGTATACCCCGTATTTCGGCGCAAATAGCTCCTCACAAACACATTGACGATGCCGGTGCGATGACTAAAGACGACTCCGCTGCGGACATACGTGTCATCAACACGCCACAAACCAATACACCGGTGGTGCAGTTGCTTTCTAACGGGCGCTATTTTGTTATGGTTACCCACGCGGGTGGGGGGTACAGCAGGTGGAAGGATATTGCCGTAACGCGGTGGCGCGAAGACAGCACCTGCGATAATTGGGGCAGCTTCTGTTTTATCAGGGATATGGAAAGCAATGAGTACTGGTCGTCGGCCTACCAGCCTGCGCTGCAGAACGGCGATCATTACGAGGCTGTATTTTCGCAGGGACGTGCGGAGTTTCGCCGTCGTGATTTTGCCATAGAATCTCATACCGAAATCGTAGTATCTCCCGAAGATGACGTTGAATTGAGAAGGCTGCATCTCACTAACCGGTCGCGAAAGAAAAGAATTATTGAAGTAACCAGTTATGCTGAGGTAGTATTGGCGCCGGTTGCAGCCGATAATGCGCATCCCGCCTTCAGCAATCTCTTTATTCAAACGGCCCTGCTCGAAGATCTCAATGCCATCATTTGCACCCGCCGGCCCCGTTCGCAGCACGAGCAACCGCCATCTATGTTTCATTTAATGAAAGTATATAAAGCCGAAGTGCAGCATGTGGCCTATGAAACAGACCGGGCAAAATTTACAGGACGCGGTAACACCCTTCACGGGCCTTTGGCCATGCAACCGGGTCAAACACTCTCCTCTTCGCAGGGTTCTGTGCTCGACCCCATTGTTTCCATTCAATACCGGATAGAAATTGAACCCCAGAAAACTGCTGTGGTAGATATGATTACCGGCATTGCGGAAACAAAGGAGAAATGCAATGAGATGATTGACAAATACCAGGATAAATTTTTGGTAGACCGCGGATTTGAATTGTCGTGGACGCATAGCCAGGTGATACTGCGCCAGATTAACGCATCGGAAACCGATGCTCAATTATATGCAAGATTGGCCAGCGCCGTTATTTATACCGACCAGGAAATGCGGGGGGCGCCTGACTTTATTTCACGCAACAACCGGGGGCAATCCAGCTTATGGAGTCATTCTATTTCGGGAGATGTTCCGATAGTTTTGGTGAAAATAGAAAACGCGGGCAATATTGAATTGGTGAGGCAAATGATCCAGGCGCATGCGTACTGGCACCTGAAAGGCATTGTTGTTGACCTGGTAATATGGAATGAAGATCATGGCGGTTACCGGCACACCCTGCAGAACCAGATCATGTCGCTTGTTGCGCCTCTTGTTGGGGCACAAATAAAGGAACAGCCGGGTGGCGTTTTTATACGCTCGGCCGATCAGCTTTCCAATGAAGATCGTGTTCTTTTTGAAACCGTAGCCCGCCTGGTGTTGTCGGATAAGTTTGGTTCTTTGGAGGAACAGATCAACCGGACGGTAAAAATCAAAAACGTTATTCCTTATTTTACGCCGTTGAAATTTTATCCCTCCATCTTTACTTCCGTTTCACTACCCGAAAATCTTCAATGCTTCAATGGTACAGGCGGCTTTTCTGCCGATGGAAAAGAGTATGTAATGATGACCTCGCCCGAAAAAGTAACACCAGCACCCTGGTGCAATGTAATTGCCAACCCGGAATTCGGGACTATTATATCGGAAAGCGGACAGGCCTATACCTGGATGGAAAACGCTCACGAATTTCGGCTTACCCCCTGGAACAATAACCCGGTGAACGACCTGGAGGGCGAGTGCTACTATTTGCGCGATGAAGAAAACGGAAAGTTCTGGTCGCCCTCTCCGTTGCCTGTGCGGGGTAAATCACCCTATATCACCCGGCATGGATTCGGATATAGTGTTTTTGAACATAGTGAAGATGGTATTCACTCCGAAATGACGGTATTTGTTGATATGGAGACTGGCGTAAAATTTACCATCCTGAAAGTTCAAAACCGGTCGCAGCGGCAACGTAAACTATCGGTTACCGGTTATGTGGAATGGGTATTGGGTGAGTTCCGGTCCAAAACGCAAATGCACGTGGTAACATTTACCAATGAAGATACAGGAACCATTTTTGCCCGGAATGCTTACAACACCGAATTCGCCGAACACGTAGCATTTTTTGATGCAGACGGAATAATAAAATCCTTTACCTGCGACAGGAAGGAATTTCTTGGTCGCAACGGTTCCAACCGTAACCCCGCAGCAATGAATAAAGTGAAGCTTTCCGGGAAATCGGGCCCTGCACTCGATCCATGTGCAGCCCTGCAGGTAGTGTTCGACCTGGCACAGGAAGAGTCGCATGAAGTTATTTTTAAACTGGGCGCCGCCCATTCACATCACGATGCGTTATCGATTATTGAACAATTTAAAACGCATGAAAATGTATACCACGCCTTAGATAAAATAAGGCAATTCTGGCAACATACCCTTACCACAGTGCAGATACAAACACCTGATTCTGCATTAAACATAATGGCCAACGGCTGGCTCAATTACCAAACATTAGCGGCCCGGATTTGGGGCAGAAGCGGTTTTTACCAATCTGGCGGGGCATTCGGTTTCCGCGACCAGTTGCAGGATATTTTATCGCTGATGTTTGCAAAACCCGATATCGGCAGAAAACAAATATTGCTGAATGCTTCGAGGCAGTTTAAAGAAGGAGACGTGCAGCATTGGTGGCACCCGCCAACAGGAAGAGGCGTGCGCACAACCTGCTCTGATGATTTTTTATGGTTACCGTATGTTACAACAAGATACGTAGAACACACGGGCGATGCAGGCATACTGAATGAACCGATCAGCTTTTTGGAAGGACGGATGTTGAACGAAGGGGAAGACTCCTATTATGATTTACCGGTAACCTCAACCCGGTTGGACAGCCTGTATGCACATTGTGTAAAATCCATACAACATGCCTTGCGATTTGGTGAACACGGCTTACCATTAATGGGTTCAGGCGACTGGAATGATGGGATGGACAAAGTGGGTCACGAAGGCAAAGGAGAAAGCGTATGGCTGGCATTTTTTTTATATGATACACTCAAGCGTTTCAGTGTAATTGCCGCCAGCCGGAATGATTCCGCTTTTGAAAAAAAGTGCCTTGTGCAGGCTGCTTTACTTCGAAAGAATATAGAAACCCATGCCTGGGACGGCGAATGGTACCGCCGTGCCTATTTCGACGATGGCACGCCATTGGGCTCGTCTCAAAACCCCGAAGCCAGTATTGATTCCATTGCCCAAAGCTGGAGTGTGCTTTCAAAAGCGGGCAATACCGAAAGGGTGCAAAAAGCGATGCAGTCCGCCGCTAACCATCTTGTAAGAAAAGACGCGGGATTAATTCAATTGCTCAATCCACCCTTCGATTCTTCGGCGCTTAACCCAGGCTATATAAAAGGGTATGTACCGGGCGTTCGTGAAAATGGAGGACAGTATACGCATGCCGCCATTTGGTTTGTAATGGCTTTGATGGAACTAAAGCAAAAACAAAAAGGCTGGGAACTATTACAGATGATTAACCCGGTAAACAGGGGTAATAGTGCCGAAGCTATTGCAAAATATAAAGTAGAGCCATATGTAATGGCAGCCGATGTTTACGTTGAACCGCTGCATCTCGGCCGCGGAGGATGGACCTGGTACACCGGGTCTGCAGGGTGGATGTATCAACTTATCATCGAATCCTTTCTGGGTCTAAAACAAAAAGGCGAACAACTGCATTTTGATCCCAGCACACCGCCATCATGGTCTTCCTTCGATATCCGGTACAAGTATATGGATACCGTATACAATATCAGCATCAGAACCTCCGGCGCAGGTGAACATAGCATAACGGTTCAGGTAGATGGAAATATTTCGGAAAACCATTTTCTTCCATTGCAGAATGATGGTGGGGAACATACCGTAGAAGTTGCGATAGCGAGCTTGTAGATGCAGGGTACAAGTTACACCCTGAAACCTGCTACCTAATACCTGTGCGTGCCTAAAATAGGTTGACATTTTTTATCATTGCTCAAAAAGGTCAAGCTGGGTATTCAGTCTGTTTTCAATAGCTTCTGTACCGGAATGGTGATCTGAATCATGTCTCCCCACAACCCCTCTTTATATTTTCTTTTACCTGGATACCGCATTTTGCCTCCAGTAAAACGGCTGTCATCAGCGGCATACTTTTTAAATGCAAAGCATTCTTTATCATTAAGGTCTCTTGCATCTTAATGAGCCTTCATTACAGAACTCGCCACCCCGGCGGAGGTTAGCAATGGACTAAGCATATCTAAAACACCGAGGCTGCAATTTGCGTATCACTACCTGCTAAAGCTTTTGTTGCTTCCTGCCTGGTTTGCTTTGCTTCTTTATTTTTGTTTTGCCTGCTTAGCGCTTCGGTTAAACCCAC
>CAYMKT010000079.1:0-17653 GCA_964391065.1 uncultured Terrimonas sp.
TAAAGTATTCCGCCGAAAACTCAAAACGGCCGGCGTTCAATCTTTTGCGGTTCCCGTAAAACCAGGAAGTCCAAAAATGTAGGCATGCAGGAAGGCGATTGCTACGCCATATTTTTGCGATCAAAAGTTAGGCGCTCCTGTTCATCCTGCATTGTTTAATTTGCAGTGTATGAGTAAAGTTCGTATGGCAAGTGAAAAAAGACCGCCGGTACAAAATAATATTCCCCGACCCACATTCAAAGAAAAGTTTGCCGCGTTGCGCAATCTCCCGCGTTTTTTTAAGATGGTGTGGCAAACCAACAAATGGTATACGGTATTAAATATTCTTTTAAGGCTTGTCCGTTCTGCCATACCAGTAGCCATTTTATATGTAGGCAAATTAATCATAGATGAAGTGGTGCTGCTGGGTAAAACGGGTGAAACAAATCATCATTATTTATGGGGGTTAGTGGCGGCAGAATTTGCGCTGGCCATTTTATCCGATGCATTGAGCCGTGCTACTTCTTTGGTAGATAGTTTGCTCGGTGATCTTTTCTCCAACTATACTTCCATTAAAATCATGGAGCATGCCGCAACACTTGATCTCGACCAGTTTGAGGATTCCGCTTTTTATGATAAACTGGAACGTGCACGGCAACAAACCGTTGGGCGAACTATCCTGTTATCGCAGGTGCTTACACAGTTACAGGATATGATCACCATTGTCTTTTTAGCTGCGGGCTTAATGGCATTTAATCCCTGGTTGATCCTGCTGCTGCTGGTGGCAATTGTTCCCGCATTTCTGGGAGAGTCTTATTTCAACGATCGCAGTTATGCGCTTACCCGCGGCCAAACACCGGAACGCAGGGAACTGGATTATATGCGCTACCTGGGCGCCAGCGATGAAACCGCGAAAGAAGTTAAACTGTTCAGTCTTTCCGGTTTTTTAATTGACCGGTTTAAAACACTCAGCAATAAATTTTATGTTGATAATAAAAGGCTTTCAACGAAAAGGGCTGCATGGGGTACTTTTTTTGCTTTGCTGGGCAGTGCGGGTTACTATACGGCCTATGGAGTGATGATCGCAAAAACAGTGCAAGGCATACTCACCATCGGTTCCCTGACCTTCCTGGCAGGTTCTTTCCGCCAGTTGCGAAGCCTGCTCGAGAATATTTTATCACGCTTCACCAGTGTATCGCAGGGCGCCATTTACCTCCGCGATTTCTTTGATTTCTTTGAAATACAGCCCAAAATAAAAGTGGCGGCAAAGCCGGTGGCGTTCCCCAATCCCATACAAAAGGGCTTCGTATTTGAGAATGTGGGTTTCCGGTATCATAATAGTGAACGCTGGGCTAACCGCCATCTGAGTTTTGCGTTACAGGCAGGCGAAAAACTGGCATTGGTAGGGGAGAATGGCGCCGGAAAAACCACGCTCGTAAAACTGCTGGCACGCTTGTACGACCCCACCGAAGGACGGATATTGCTCGATGGCATTGATCTGAGGGAATATGATATTATGGACCTGCGACGAAATACGGGTATTATTTTTCAGGACTACCTGCGCTACCAGATGAGCTTTGCACAGAACATAGCCGTGGGAAATATTGATGAGCAACATAACCGGGCACTGATAGAGCAATCGGCCGAGAAAAGTCTGGCTAACCTGCTCGCGAAAAAATTACCGGGACAATACGACCAGGCGCTTGGCCGCCGGTTTAACAACGGCGTGGAACTTAGTGGTGGCGAATGGCAAA
Organism: uncultured Terrimonas sp.; assembly: GCA_964391065.1. Classification (GTDB taxonomy): domain Bacteria; phylum Bacteroidota; class Bacteroidia; order Chitinophagales; family Chitinophagaceae; genus Agriterribacter. The sequence continues at coordinate 1,734 of CAYMKT010000079.1, forward strand.
AAGTAGCGCTGGCGCGCGCCTATATGAAGGACGCTCAATTGCTCATCCTGGATGAACCCACAAGCGCGTTAGATGCACGGGCGGAGTATGAAGTGTTCCAGCGTTTTGCAGAACTTACAAAAGGCAAATCGGCCGTACTCATCTCACATCGTTTTTCAACCGTTCGTATGGCAGATCGAATATTGGTATTGGATAAAGGGGACTTGATAGAAATAGGCAGTCACGAAGAATTGCTGGAGATGAGCGGGCGTTATGCCGAATTATTTCTTTTGCAGGCAAAAGGGTATCAATAGAAAAGGATATACCCTAATGCAGGGATTTTGATGGGCTGTTGCACGGCATGATACGATGAACAGTCCACAAAAGGAGGACGGCAATGTGCGGAATGTTTTACAAACGTTCGGAAATAATATTATCATTCTTTGAAGAATAAAATTATTTTATTTTAGATATCTTGATTACTATTATTTACTTTATTCATTTTAATTTTTGAACGGTACTCGATTGTGCATAATCATTGTTGCGGTGCTCTGCAAATGGAATGTTTCATTTGCGGAAACGATACCCGTTGCAGACAGCGTGCCTGTTCAGGAGCGGTTGGATTTGATCGATCTGTACAGCAAATGGTTTAAGAAAAATACTGTAGCAACTACCGATTCGATAAGAGCAAAAAAGAAAATACACTTTTCATTACTTCCGGGAGCCGGGGCAAGCCCCGGCGGTGGTACCGCTTTTGTTACTGTGTTAAATGCTGCGTTTTATACAGGCGATTCGCGTACCACATCACTCTCCACGGTCACATTTTCACCCTGGTTTACATTTGACGGAAAGTTTGTGCTTCCTTTCCGTAACCTGGTTTGGCTTCCGAACGACTATTTGTTATGGAAGGGCGACACGAGGTTTATGATCTATCCCCAGTACACCTGGGGGTTAGGTAGTCATAATGATGTGGACGAAAAACTCTTACTGCAATACAATTACCTGAGGTTGTACCATAGCTTATTAAAAAAAGTAGGAAGAAAACTTTATTTCGGCGCCGGGTTAAATCTTGATCACCATTTTAATATAAAGCCTGAAGAAGATTCAGCCATTATTGATAAAATTCCGGTATTTGACTATGACGGCGAACTCCATCCCAATACCACATCTTTTGGGCCTGTAATAAATTTTGCGATTGATACGCGTCGTAATTCCAACAATCCTAAAGGCGGAGTATACTTTGCCACCGATTACCGCTTAAACCCCGAATTTCTGGGAAGCACGAGACAATGGCAATCCATTTTTGTGGATTTCAGAAAATATTTTCCATTCAGTACAAAGCGGCAAAACCTTTTAGCTTTAAGAACGTATTATTGGGGAGTTACTTCGGGTAAACCTCCCTACCTCGACCTGCCTGCAATAGGCTGGGACTATTACAACCGTTCCGGCCGCGGTATACAGCAAAACCGCTACAGAAGCAAAAGTATTTTATACGGGGAATCAGAATACAGGAGAGATTTGAGCACAAATGGTTTTTGGGGATTTGTTGTTTTTATGAATATTACCGCTCCCGCCGATTACACTACTAATAATTTTACGCATTGGCATCCTGCCGGAGGTGTGGGGTTGCGTATAAAATTCAATAAAGTGTCGGATGCTAATATTAGTATTGATTTTGGGATGAGCAAAGACTACGGGGGTATTTATTTGGGACTGGGAGAGTTGTTTTAATGACCTGCTCAATAAAGCTGATATTAAACTGGTGCAGGCAGTGCTTTAAAGTTATTTTTAATGAAGCGGCATCTTGATATCGCGTGTTATGCCAGCCGACTTACGTTTACGGATTAATGTTGAGTACATGACAGCCCCAGTGCATCGTTATTTTATTATTAACAAGCCGGTGAATATAGTTTCGCAATTTGTAAGCTCGCATGCCGTGGGTTTACTGGGCGATCTCGGGTATGATTTTCCCCGGGGAATACACGCCATTGGCCGTTTAGATAACCGTTCGGAAGGGTTATTGATTTTAACCACCAATAAAAAAGTTACCAAACTATTATTCCAGGGCACAGTACCACATAAGAGGATTTACCTGGTGCAGGTAAAGCATACAATGAATGAAGAAACGGTAAACTGCTTGAGAAGTGGCGTTACCATCAGTGCAAAAGAGGGAAAGGAATACGTTACAGCGCCTTGTGAAGTACAGGTTGTAAAAAACCCACAGTCCATCTGTAAACAGGCGACGCCATTACCTTCTTATATTCCCGTTACATGGCTACTCATTACCCTGGAGGAGGGCAGGTTTCACCAGGTTAGGAAAATGGTAGGCGCGGTGCATCACAAATGCAAAAGGCTGATCCGTATTGCTATTGAAGATATTTTACTGGAAGATTTAGAGCCGGGTGGCGTAAAAGAAATCGCTGAGAAGGATTTTTTTCGCCTGCTTAAAATCGATCATTGGGAATAAAGTATGGTGATCTTCATGTCAGGGTATAAAGAATTCACTGCCGCGTAGCGGCGTTCAAAAAAATCAGTTTTGAATCACCTCATTCTTTATAATGCTGTTCTTACATCCGAACGCACTACCTATAAATAGTAATTCAAAAGCTTGTGAAAACAAAAAACTATTATTAATATTATCTCTGAATCTTCTTGTATTTGTCAGCACAAGGATAGTCCTTCCGCACTCGTTGTAAATATCCCCAATACGTAGCCGGTTTGTTTCGAAAGCGAATTTGGAAATGAGTTGGTAACTGTAGTAAATCCAGAGAAAGAATATTCCCGTATGATAATGGGAATTGAATATGAACGGGAACCGTTTAAATGTATTCGTCATTACTCAAAACAGATCGGACTTCATCATTTTAGACCATGTAAGCTACCTGTGATTGCGAACCAGCCATTTTCGGTAATAGTACCCTCCTTCAAATAGTTAATAAATTAAATCTATAAAACCAGTTTGCTATGAGTGTTGAATTTGATAAGGGTCCCCCGAAAACCATCGCGACTTTATTTAGTCAGCATCCTGATTATACTCCGGTGAAGGATTTTTTTTGGTTCAACTGGGGTCCTATTTTTTACCGCGGACGGCTGAACAAAACGGCAAGGGTTTTGTGTGTTGCTTCTGATCCGGGCCCAACGGAGCGGATTGGCGGAAGAGCGTTAATTGGCAATGCCGGTCAAAGAGTGCAGGGCTTTTTATCGAAAATAGGAATTACAAAATCCTATGTTTGTCTTAACGGTTTTGTGTACGCATTGCACCCTTCTCATTTGTCGGATGGCATTAAGCTTCTGTCGGACCCCACTCATACAAAATGGAGAAATAAGGTTTTTTCCGCCGTGAAAGGTCCACAGCTACAGGCCATTATTGCGTTTGGCGACGTGGCAAAAAAAACGGTGGATTTGTGGGATAAAAAGGGCGACGTTCCTGTGTTTAAAACCTACCATCCAAGTTACAGGGGCGAGGAAGCTAAACTATTAACAGATTGGAATCGTGTGGTGAATGAAGTAAGGCAGGTAGTTACTAAGGATAGCGATGGAGACAATACAGTTCCTGTTTATGCTGAAACTTTTCGGGAATCGGATTATGCTCCTGTTCCGCGAAGAGATCTTCCGTTTGGTGTTCCGGATTTTTTGGGCGATGATGCGTGGCGAAGAAAGAAGAGAGGAATGGCTGGCGTTTCCCGTCCCAAAGGAGATGATTATACGCTAACCTGGAAAGCCCCTCAATCTTGATAAGCATGGCTGCAAAAATACCTATTGATCCGCTTACGAGTCCTAAATACGCTTTGAAGGGAAGAATTGTATCGATGGATATGAACCGGACTGTGATCAACAACGGCGTCTTGTACATTGATGAGGCAAAAATTGTAGCAGTAAAAAAAAACACAGGAAAACCTCCTCCTGGTTTTTCAGGGGTTCAGGTGGTTAACACAGGCGGAACTATTTACCCCGGTTTGATAGAATTGCATAATCATCTCAGCTACAATATTCTTCCACTTTGGGATGTTCCTAAAAAATATACAAACAGAGATCAATGGGGCGGAATACCCGAATACCGTAAATTGATCAGTGGTCCCATGGCCGTTTTAGGGAGAACCCCCGGCTATGTGGAAGCGGTGGTGAGATATGTGGAATGCAAATGTTTGATGGGAGGCGTTACTACTTCGCAGGGAATAGCTTTATTCAGCAATAATGGCATTCAAAAATATTACCGTGGTGTGGTTCGGAATGTGGAGAACACCGATGATGCCGGTTTACCCGAAGCCATGTCGAAAATATCGGACGTGGAAGCTGTATCGATAGAAGCATTCAATGAAAGGCTTAAAAGACAAACCTGCCTTCTGCTTCATTTGAGTGAAGGCACTGATGCAGCAGCGCTTCAACACTTCAGTGATTTGAAATTGAAGAATGGTAAATGGGCGATTACAAATGCATTGGGGGGTATTCATTGCGTAGCCCTAAAAAGCCGGAATTTAAAACTACTGCATTCGAGAGGCGCCTCGATGATTTGGTCTCCGTTGAGCAACCTGTTACTGTATGGTCAAACCGCGAACATCGCGTCGGCTGTAAAATACAAAATGCTGATCGGGTTAGGATCAGACTGGTCTCCCTCCGGCAGCAAGAATTTATTTGGCGAGCTGAAAGTAGCCAGGATAATAAGCAGGCAACTCGGCGTAATGGATGACGCTGATATTCTTGCCCTGGCAACGATTAATGCGGCTAAGATTTTAAAATGGGATGCCGAATTAGGAAGTATTGAAAAAGGAAAAAGAGCTGACCTGTTAGTGTTGAATGACAAAACCGGGGATCCATATCAAAACTTTTTAAACAGTTCGGAAACGGCAATATCGCTCGTAGTAATTAATGGTACACCAAGGTATGGCTATACCTCGTTAATGAGCCATTGGAAGGATAGGAAAGAGAAGATAAAAATAGGCGGAAAGGATTACAGGCTTCACCTCAAGCAGGTTACAGGCGATCCCATAGTGGGGTCTCTTACATTCAGCGCCGCCAAAACAAAACTCAGCCGGGGGCTGAAAGACCTACCCGGCATGGCTCAAAAATTAGAATCAAAATCCTTTCCATCCCTTTCTATAGAAAAGTCCCATACTCGTCCTCAGTGGTTTCTTCAACTGGATCATAACGACGAGGTTGAAGGTGAAAAATTCCGTTTGGCTAAAGCTTTACCCAGGGTGAGTGCACATGCAGCAGCCAGGCCTTTGTCTCAAATCCTCGGCAAAATAGACCTCGACCCGGTAACAGTGGCTGATGACAAAAACTTTTTAGTGAAAATTAAGGCCGAAAGAAATCTGCCTCAATATGTAAAAGACGAACTTGAAAAAATGTATATCAAATAGGTAGCCGGAATAAAGCTCCTGTCCTTTAATAAAATCATTATTAATATACGTTTCACTCAGCCTGGAAGTATTGTCTCAAACTAATCACTTGTGTATTATTGACGATGTTCTGCCATGCTATTAAAAAATGCTCCGCTTTTACGGCAGTAAAGCCCTGAAAAAAGGCACAAGCTCATTGGCCAGTATGGCGTGATCTTCAACACTGGGGTGTCCGGTGCAACCCCGCGCCTGCATCGGTTTAAAAAAATACAACGCCAGTGGCTTGGCGCCAGAATGCAGGATATCCACCTGCTGCTTCACTGCCAGCAGGCAATTCTGCAGCAACACCCGTTTTTCACCATGCACCATAGCGCTGCTTAATAATGCTATCTGTGCCTTCGGGTATTTAGCATGTACCAATTGTACAAACCGGATGTAGTGATTAACAAAATGACTACTATCGAATGGTTGCCTTTCTTTCTTTCCATCGCCATTGCTCAAATCATTGGTGCCAAGGGCGATGCTCACAATATCAGGACTATAAGCAGAAAAATCCCATTGAGACAGACTGCCTTCCCGGAAATCGGTTTTCTCATACACCTGCGGCATATTTGGACCATCGCTGTTCCAGTTGCGGTACATGCCGATGCCACTAACACTGCTCAAAATAAAATGAGTGCCTAATGCCCGTGCTACTCTCGGGCCATATGCGTAGTATGCATTATGCTGATCGTGATAAGAACCACTGCCACAAGGCACTTCCGACGGATCGGCTGCTGCACCGCAGGTAATGCTGTTGCCAATAAATTCAATTAATAGTGCATGTTTAGGTCTGATGGCCTGGATATTCGTACCGGTTATTTGTTCAATAACGATTGCACCGGTATGGGCCTCGGTGGCTTTATAAATCCATACGGTGTGTTTTCCGGCTGTTTTTGATGAAATGACAACAGGTTCTTTTGCGCCCGGTTCTATTTTTATTCTTTCCTGGTAAACGCCATCCAGTTCATACTGCAGGTAATTATGCTGCATCGTTTCGGGTAGGGATGCATATACACTGCAACTATCACCGTAAAAACTAAAACCAAAATGAACGCCCGAACTAACCAGTTCTAATTTTTTTTGATCATCCAGTATGTATCTGCCATAAGGTGCTAATGAAGCGGCAGGCAGAACATTGCCGCTGGTATTTATTTTGGTTGTAGAACAACTAAAATGAAGCAGCAAAAGAAGCGGCAAAATTTTTACTTTCATAAATAATTTTTGGTTTAACAAAAAACATGAAATCAACCGGGTTACACGAATTACCTCAGTGTTAACGATGCACAGCACAACATCGTTAAAAGCTTCCAATCTTTCCTTTTGTAAATGTTGCGTTATTTAAGATGCTGTAATATAATTATTCTGCAAGATTTTAGCCGGGCTATTGCAGCAGCAAAAAACGTTGGCGATAACTGCAAACAAAAATGCGGTAACTCTTTGTAACTTTAAAACATGAAAAACTTTAACACAATAACCTGTTTGTCGGTATTGCTCTTTTTCGTTTCGTCAACAACTAAGGCGCAAAAAGTTGATCCTTATCAACCCGACTTCAGTTCACCATCTTCTGTTGCACAAATGGAGCTTGTTTGGAACGATGAGTTTAATAGGGATGGTAAGCCTGATGCCGCTAACTGGACCTACGAAAAGGGTTTTGTAAGAAACGAGGAACTGCAGTGGTACAAACCGGAAAATGCGTACTGCAAAAATGGCTTATTGATTATTGAAGGCAGGAACGAAAAAATATCAAACCCAAATTATCAATCCGGTGACAGGGATTGGAGAAGAAGCAGGCGATATGCTGACTATTCCTCAGCCTCATTAAAAACAAGTGGATTGCATCAATGGACCTTCGGACGATTTGAAATACGCGCCAGGATTGATACTTCCATGGGATCGTGGCCGGCGATATGGACGCTGGGAACCGGCGCCGCGCCTTGGCCCTCCTCCGGCGAAATTGACCTGATGGAATTTTATCGTATAAACGGTATACCTACTATCCTGGCGAATGTTGCCTGCGGTACCGATACACCCTACATAGCCAAATGGTTCAGCAAAAAAATGCCATTCGCCAATTTCACTGCACAGGACAAAGACTGGCACAAAAAATTTCACATCTGGAGAATGGAATGGAATGAAGAAGCGATCCAACTTTTTATCGATGATGTTTTGGTGAATACAACCCTGTTAACCGACGCAGTTAACGCTGATGGAGTTACACCTTTCCGGCAACCGCAATATCTCTTATTAAATTTAGCCCTCGGCGGCAATGGGGGAGTGCCATTAATCACGGATAATCCCATTACATTCGAAGTGGATTATGTACGTGTTTACCAAAAAAAGCAATGAGCCGTTTGATGGATTGATGTATGTGCCGACATAAATAGGTCATGCCAAATGCCTGTTTGTACATGAGCATTCTATTCAAAAATATTTTACCTTAGGCAGATCAATGTCGGTAAATATTAAAACTCATGAAATTTGCATTGCTTTCTGTTACCTATGGAGGATTGTTTTATAAAGGACCTGCGTTGTCGCTCGGGCAGCAGGTATACAAAGCAAAGGAACTTGGATTTGACGCGCTGGCAATAGAAACCAAACGCCCCGTGGCTTCCCCGCTCGACCTTACAAAATCCGACCGCCACTTTATTAAAAGCTTGGCCGCAAATGAAGGACTGGCTTTGTGTGCAATAGAAAGTCTTTCGAATTTCGCAGGCAGGCATATGGAAGAAAGAGAAAACAATTTTGCTATGATGCGCCTTGTGCTTGAACTTGCAAAAGATTTGGATGTTGATTTGGTAAAGATATTTGCGGCATGGCCGGGAATTATTAACGATGAGGAAGAGGTGGCTGTGTATGGACAGTTTGAACGCGGAAAATATTATAAACGTTTATTCCCCGCTGAGTTGAGGAGATGGAATCATTGTGTGGATGGCATTCGGGAAGTGGCGGATATAGCGGCAGATATGGGTATCACGCTTGCCTTGCAAAATCATGCACCAGTGCTTGCCATGGGGTACGAAGATACACTTGTCATGATGCAGGAAGTTGATCGAAAGAATGTAAAACTCTGTATCGATGCACCTTTATTTTACGAAAGACAAAGTGATGAATATATAAGGGAGGCGGTGCAAAAATGTGGTAAAAACCTTGTACACACGCATTATGGAGCATGGAATTTCAGTGAAACGAAGGCCGGAGAGATTATACAGGATCCTTCTCCATCTTCAGGCGACCTGATTAACTACCCGGTTTTTATTGAGGCATTACAAAATATAGGTTACTGCGGCTACCTTACTTCCGAATATTGTTTGCCGGTTATAAAAAATCACCAGTTGGCGGGCATAGAAGAAGTGGATCATGCCACCCGCATTACACTGCAATACATGAAACAACTGGTTCATCAATCCATGATGGTTTGAAAAGAAAAAACATTAATTTTTAAGATAACGGTTACTTTAAAGGGAACGTCCATTCTGCAAAATCGCTGTTGGTTGCCAAAGCGGGCATCACACCGTCGCTGTGTTCAATATCAGACCATCTTAACTGTCCGTGGATACCATAGGGAATCAATCTTAATTGATTTTTTGACGGCTCCATCTTTATTTCCAAAAAGCTTTGAAAGAACGGTGATTTGTTGTAATCAAAAGCCGCACTCAGCCATTCAGCGCTGAACGGCCGGTCATTGTATTTTATTAATCCGTACGTATGCCCTCCGGGAATAAGGAATATTCCTGGCATTGTATCGCCCACAAATTTTTTCGATGCTATCGGAAGCAGACAAACATCCGTCGAAAGCAAAAGGTCCTGGCAATTTTTTGTACATTTATTTTCTCAAACTTCCACTATGCCTGCTACAATAGATTGGCCCGAAGCCATTCAGCCTTTGCTTAAAAAATACAAGAACACAAGGCATCCGCTTCACTATGAAAACATGTATCAACTGGTGGTGATGGTGGTGCTTTCGGCACAGGATTCCGACAAGAACATTAATGCCCTGGCTCCAAAATTATTTGCAGCATTCCCCGATATGAAGGCGCTTTCAACGGCCGGTGAAGAAACACTCCATCCGCTGATTGGGAGTGTTCGGAACTTTGGCAATAAAACAAAATGGCTGATGGAAATGGCACAGCGGATAAAAAAAGACAGCAATATTCCAGCCACACTGGATGAACTGACGGCACTACCCGGAATTGGAAGAAAGTCGGCGAACGTTATTTTACGGGAAATGGGCAAACCGGCTGAGGGTGTAATCGTTGATCTGCATGTTGTTCGTGTTGCGCCACGGCTTGGCATCGCCTCCGGTACTGATCCGAAGAAAATAGAAAAACAGATCATGGAGGCCCTTCCTCAGAAATACTGGGATGCGGGCATGGCAATGTCGTTCCTGGGACGGGAGATTTGCCGCCCCACCGCACCCAAATGCGGGATATGTGTAATGAATAAGGTATGCGCCTACTATAACAGCAACCGATAGCAACAAATACGGTTTTCAGGTGATCGACATCCGGAGTAAAAGTTGATACAATCGCTTGCGTTACGTCCGGCTAATCCAGGTTGTATATTTCTTTAGCCACCCGAAATGTATTGCAATGCGCCTCAACAATGATTTTAATGTCGGCGGAATAGCCGCCACCCATTGCCGCCACGCAGGGAATACCCGCGTCTTTTAGTTTTGAAAATACCATTTCATCTCTTTGTTTACAGCCCTGCAGTGTTATTTTCAATTTGCCGAATTGATCGGTTTCCAGCACATCAACGCCCGACAAATAGAAAGCAAAATCGGGTTTTACTTCCATCAAGAGCTTTTCAAGAGTACTGTTTAATAATGATAAATAAACAGCATCACCTGTCCCGTCCTGTAAGGCAATATCAAGATCGCTATGTTCCTTGTGAAAAGGATAATTATGTGCTCCGTGCATACTGAATGTGAACACATTCGCATTCCCTTCAAACAATTTTGCCGTTCCGTTTCCCTGGTGCACATCCAGGTCAATGATCAGCATTTTCTTTGCAATTTTCTTTTGAAGCATATTATTAGCAGCGATGGCAAAATCGTTCAGCAGACAAAACCCTTCGCCATGGCCGGCAAATGCATGGTGTGTACCGCCGGCCACATTCAAAGCAACGCCATTTTGAAATGCTGCCCGGCAACAATCTATTGTGCCCTGGGTAATTACAAATTCACGTTCGGTTAATTGAGGTGATTGCGGAAACCCGATGCGGCGTTGCTCTTTTGCGGTGAGTTTTTGTTCTTTTAATTTATGTATATAGTCAGCCGAATGGGTAAGTAGTGCAATGGTATCGGAACATGAAGCAGGAGTAAATAAATTCTTCGCAGCAATCGTTCCTTCGTACAGCAATTGTTCGGGAATCAATTCATATTTCAGCATTGGGAACCGGTGCCCTTCCGGTAACGGATGCGCATATATCGGAGCGTAAGCGATATGAAGCATAGATGAAGGCAAAGTGCAATTATACGGTAATGCCGCCATTTACTTCCAGCAACAGCATATCAACGAAGCTAATACGATTAAATCACTGTGTTCAATATATAAGCTCCTCCTGTTAAGCAATACGGTTCGAATACCGGGAGCAATCCTATAGAGCAAACATGTAAAAAGCACCAATAAACGCGTTGGGAAAGTAGATACTCAAGGGAGTTTCACCAGGGGTTTTGTTTAATTTTTTGCTTCTTCATCTGTTTCTTCTGCCCCGGCCATGGCAGGTGTATTGTTTTTGATGGTAAGCTTCAGGTCGTTGTTCAATGAAAATTCAAGATATTGGCCGGCAATTAATTTACGGGTAGTTTCATCCTCCCGCAGAAGGTCGGCGAATTCTTTTGCAAGAGGGTTTTGTTTGATCTCAGAATTCATCCGTCCTTTGTTCAGTTGGAGTTGCGAAAAGCTGAATTTAATTTTTCGTCCTCCGGTAGCTCTTTCAAAATCTGTATAATTCATGCCGAGCGTTTCTTCCGATGTAGTGGCCGACCGCTTTAAAAGGATCGTTATAACCGGTAGATATTTCTTCCATGTTTGTGTGAACATACGTCAATAGTTTATGTTTTACGAAATGTTGAGTATGCAAACTGATTCTATCAAAGAATCGGCAGGTGCAATATCGCCATCAATTATTTTCGCTCAACCGGGTGAATTCTGCACCGTTATAAATGCGGGCTAAATTACTGTCCTTTGTCTTCTCCCATTCTGCCAGTTTTGAATCTGATACAATGCGCCAGAAGTTTTTTGACTTGAGCTCATTGTAATCGTTGGTACGGATAAATAAACCTTTTAGAGTGGCTCTTTGTTTGAAATGAATATTCACTTTGGCATTTTTTTGTTGTTTACCTTCAATGAACTTCTCAATCATGTCGTTTGTCATACTGCAAAACTGTTTAATTAAAATAAAATCCGATTTTAATCGCACCTTACTATTTACTGTCGCCGGTGTTTCATAACTTACTCCACGCTCACCTGCTGAAATAGGTGGACGTCAACCGACGTTTTGTTTGGGGTCTTCCTACAATCCAAATCTGAATGATAAAACAGAAATGATCAAATCAGATGAAAAGCATTAGTCATTAACTGAGTAGCGGACTGGTACAAAATAAACGAGAGCAGGAATTGTTCGCCTACAAAGCATTAAATTGGATGATACAACGAAGGTAGGGAATATTTATGAGAGCGTCATTTTTCATTTTTTCCGGGAATTACAATCTTTACCCGATAACCGGCAATTCCGGCATTACCAACCTGGTGCTGTCGGGTACATTACCGGGCGAACAAACGATATCCCAACAATAAACCAGGCTGCGGCAATGAATAAAACGGATACATATAGTTGGAATCTCTAGAACCAGTTCTTCCAGGGTATAACACTGAGCATTAAAATTAACCCAATGCCGTAAAAAACGATAATAGTGTTGAATTTCTTGCTGTCGGTCGTCAATCGTTTGGCCCTTGAATAGCCAATGGTTATTAGAATCACGGCAATGAGCATCGTTAAAGGATGTTCCAATATATACAATCTCGACACTTTATCCTTCATCGCGGCGCCAGAAAAATGAGATGCGCCAAGTGGAGATATAAAATAAAGCAGCAATCCGAAAACAAATTGCAGATGCGCACAAATCAGTCCCACTAAGGCAATTTTTCGGCTTCCGGGCGTGAATGCTCTTCCCCGTGATACAATAGCGTACACAATTGCCACGATTATTGCAGCCAGTAATAAGTAAGCCAATGCAGAATGAAGATGCTTAATTCCTGTATACATAAACTTATGGGGTTATTTTGATGCGAAAATAGGGTGTTTGTCCTTAAGTTGGGTTTAATCCTTGCCATTGTATATCCACCGGCTTTCAGCACTCCTGCAAAAAACAATTTTACTTCAATTCTTTCAACAAGTCTTCCAGGTCGAGCGACCGGGTGTACATTTCCAGTGATCCATCCGGCTTGGTGGGCCATATTGATTTCGGTCTGTCCCAATATAGTTCTACACCATTGTCATCCGGATCATTTAAATAAAGCGCTTCCGATACACCGTGATCACTTGCGCCGGTTAAAGGATATGCTGCTTTCCGCAATCGTTCAAAAATTGCTGCAAGGTCTTTACGGGTGGGATATACGATAGCAGTGTGATACAAACCTACTCCATACACCGGCGCGGGAGGTGCTCCTTTGCTTTGCCAGGTATTGAGTCCTATATGATGATGATACCCGCCTGCCGAAATAAATGCCGCCTGGTTGCCATACATGGCGGTTAGTTCGAAGCCGAGTAAATCACGGTAAAAACGCAACGACTTTTCGATGTCCGACACTTTTAAGTGAACATGCCCGATGCGCGTTTGCGGGGGAATGCTGTAAGGTTTGGTCATTCTCGTCTGCTTATATCACAAATGTAACTGTCATAAAAATATACCTGTAATTTCTTTTGAAAATATGAGATTATTTTGTAACATTTGTTGAGAGAATTTTACTTTCCCCTCCTGTGCAATCCTGCTTTCTTAGTCAAATCCTATCGCATCTCAATTAACATCAACAAGAATTTAAATGTACGACCATGAGAAACAAGCTACTATTCGTCTTTCTTTTCACATCCTTTGTTGTTCTTTCTTCTTCCTGTAAAAAAGATATGAACGCAGGTTATTCAAAAACAGGCGCCCTGCACAATCCCAATCCCGACCGTGGGTTTATTGTAATTGCCAGGGAAGGCGCTAACCTGGAGGATATTACGCTGGGGTTAAACAAGCTGGGCGTGAGAAAGTTTGTTTTAAAAGAAACCCTGAAAGAATTAGGGCTTATTCATGTGCAAACCCCCGATCCGGCTTTTCCCGAAAAAGCCCGGCAGTTGACCGGAATAGAATCCGTAGTAGTGGATCTGTTCACAAAATGGCGCTTACCCGGTAAGCAACAAAAAATTAGTAAAAAACAAATCACTGCACAACAGGTGGTGTCGTACAAGAAAAAAGGACATCAGCAATACGTAAATACTAACCCATTGAGCTTTCTGCAATGGGGTATAAAGTCGGTGCATGCAGAGCAGGCCTGGGCAAAGGGATTCCAGGGTAAAGGAGCTAAAGTGGCGGTGCTCGATGGGGGCTTTTTATTGAACGATACGGAGATTATGCCGAATATTATCCTCACCCATAATTTTGTTGACTATGAAGTTATTCAATACCATGGTGCGGAAGGGTTCAGTCATGGTACCCACGTGGCAGGCACAATCGCTGCTGTAAACGACGACCTGGGTGTGGTAGGCATTGCCCCGCAAGCGAAGCTGATATTGATTAAAGTGTTAAATGATGAAGGAAATGGATCTTTCAGTGCCGTATTAAACGGCATATACTATGCCACCGTAAACGATGCCAATGTAATTAATATGAGCCTGGGTGCCGAATTGCCGCGCAGAACCTATATAGATGATAACGGCACTCCTAAAGATACTTCGGATGATTTAATAGTACAGTACGATAAGGATGTAAAAGAACTCGTGACCGCGTTGAACAGAGCCGTTAAGTTTGCCAACAAGCGGGATGTAACTGTTATTGCCGCCGCTGGTAATGATGCCTATAATTATGACATTGAAAGAGACTTTATTACTTATCCCGCTGCCTGCAAAGGCGTACTTGCCATTGGTGCAAGCGGGCCTTTGGGTTGGGGTGTTAACCAGGATACTTCTTTATACCTGCCTGCCATATACTCCAATTCGGGAAAAAAATTCGTGTCTTATGGAGCCCCGGGTGGCAATTACAGCTTTCCGTTAAATACGCAGGTGGTACAGGTTGGTTTTGTTGTCAACTATGAGTATGTATTTAACCTTGTATTTAATATTGGAGGTGTAGATGAAGGCGCTAATGAACTTTACTATACCTGGTCTACGGGTACCAGCATGGCTGCACCTCATGCAAGTGCTATTGCTGCTTTACTCTATGGCAAATATAAAAGGAAGGCATCGCCGGAATTGATTGACAAACTCCTCAAAAAATCTTCTTCGGATTTTGGCCCGAAACATAAAGATGCTGCTTTCGGGGAAGGGCATATTAATGCTGAGTATGCTGTTAAATAGCTAAGCGCATTGCATGTAATATTTAAAAAAAGAGGCTGCGGATGAATGTTCTCCGTAGCCCTTTTTACTTTGTAACCGATCTGTATTGCTGATAAACATCCTTTATTCAGCGAGCGGGTTCTGCGTCTCACCAAGCCAAAAAAGTGCATCAATGATAAGCAGGTTCTGAACGGGGTTTTCAAACTGAAAGGATAATTCTTTATTGGTTTTATGTTCGTAATCAATGTCGTTGTGTCCCATGTTTAAATAAAGCATCCTGTATTTTTTGTTTGTCCACACCACCGGGTAATAGCCACTATGCCAAATTTCATGCTGCTTCGGTCCCGTACCGAGTGGAAAACTGCTTGAATCGATTGATAACAAAATATGGATGTCAGGGTTTTTACGCAGGTCCTTTTCCCAACTATACCATTCATTGGGTGATGATTTAAAAGTATGCGGCAGGCGCTTTGTAGCAGGGTGGGTGCTGTCTTCCACACGCAGGATGGCTGAAGTAGGCTTCCATGTATTTCCTTTGTATTGGCCGGCGCCGATAAATACATTATGATACCAATCCCAGTCCTGGTTGAAGTCGGATGGCGTTAATGCAAAGCCCGCAAAGTGAAAGCCGATCCAGGCCCCGCCACCGTCCATATATTTTTTAAACGCAGTTCTTTGAGCCGGCAATTCCGGGCGGGTATCTAAAAAAAGAACCACCTGGTATTGCGAGAGGAAATCTGCATTGAGGTTATTCCAGTTGTTGGTAGCGTCATAGATAAAATGATACTTTTCAGCCATTTTTGGAAACCACCTGTTGGCTTCCTGTACAAAACTGATATGCGCTAAATCGTTCCTGGAAGTATAAAATGCAATCACCTTAAATTTTTCAGCCTTGTTTTGTGCCATTGTCTGGAACAACATGGAACAACAGAACGTGGCCATAAAAAAACGTTTCATCCGCTTAGTCATATTTGTTTGTGATTACTTCTTTTCAAAGAAAAGACATAAATCCGAATGCAG
>CAYMKT010000080.1:0-16671 GCA_964391065.1 uncultured Terrimonas sp.
GCACAGCGGAGAATAATACCTGGTATCGAATTGCCCGAAGCGGGTAGATTTTATTTTCTTGAAAAAGCCTACTTACTTAAATTCCCCGATAGCCCTTAATGCAAAAAGTATTGAAATAATCCAAAGCCCGTAACCCATCATCCAGCCGGGCAAAGGAACGGATACCATTCCTGACTTTATTAAAACAAAAAGTCCAAAACCCAGTAATGCCAATGCAACCCCGAAACAGGCCAGCATTCCGGGACGTATTATTTTTTCATTGTTCGGCCCGGCTGGAATAGCTGCGTCCATGCCCCATTTGCCGCCCAGTGCCCAATAAAAATGAATAGCGGATAACATGAAAAATATAACAAACAACAGCAACCCGATCCATTCTTTTAATTGTATCGCCATAATTACTGATTCAAGTAACCTTAAGTATATTGAAAGTGAAGCGGGTTTGCGGGTAGCTATTAACAGTATGCCACTGCCGGCAACATCGCTTAACGTAAAGTTAATATAGGAATAACATATTGATAAACAGCAACGTACTGCCAGGCAGCCGGAAGTCTGAATAAGTTGTTCAAATCGATTCGGGTTATTTAAATACCTTGTTTTGCCGTTTAAAGGCATCCTATATGCATATTTCACATACCATGCTCACTACCGCCAGTCCTGAACGAATCTGGAAAATATGGACTGATGTAAAAAACTGGAAACATTGGGATGTAGCGTTGAGAGGTGCATTAATTAAAGGGAATTTTCAAAAAAACATGCAGGGTGTTATTATTCCTGAAAAAGGGCCGAAATCCGGTTTCAGAATCACCGCCTGTGACCCCAACTTTTCATACACTGTTACCCGCAAATTACCTTTTGCGCAGATGCATATCCACCGGTACCTGGGTTATAATAATTTCAAAACCACCTTTACGCATGAAATATGGGTAGAAGGCCCGTTAAGCTGGATGTGGTGGAGACTCATGGAAAGCAGGATCAGTAAGTTTATTCCCAAAACCATGAGCAATGTAAAGTTACTGGCCGAAAGTGAAGCCTAAACTTTACCTTCTTTTTTACTTTTATTTAATAACTCCATTATAGGTTTACCCTTGCCATCGGGGGTGGTATAAAACGGCCTTTTTTCTACCTCATAATTGGTATCGTCCGGAACACCCAGGGCATGATAAATGGTTTGGTGAATCTGGTCGATTTTCACTGGGTTTTCAATCGTTTTGCAGGGGCGTTCATCGGCCGTTTTACCATATACAAAGCCTCTTTTTATGCCACCGCCAAACATGAGTATGGAACAACCGTCGGTAAAATGGCGGTGCATACCGTAAAATTTGAGATCGTCTAAAATATCGGGTTGGTTTACCTGCTCTTTTACCTTGGCATCGGGTCTGCCTTCCACCATCATGTCCCTGCTGAACTCACTCGCCAATATAATCATGGTACGGTCGAGATGGCCACTCTTATCCAGGTCTTTTACCAATTGGGCTACCGGGCCGTCAATCATTTTCTTCATACCTACCATGCGGGTATGCCCGTTTTCGTGGGTATCGAATCCCAGAAAAGGTTCATATTCGGTAGTAACGCTTATAAACCTGGCCCCCTGTTCGGTGAGTCTTTTTGCCAGGAGACAGCCTAAACCGAAACGCCCGGTATTATAAATATCATACACTTCTTTAGGTTCCTGGCTTAAATCGAATGCCTTCGCTTCCGGCGAATTGAGCAGCATATAAGCTTGTTCCATTGATCTTTTAAGCGACTCTTTCTGGTAATCGCTACCCAGGTCGCCAATGGCGCTTTTGCTGACCAAATCGTTGTACAATTTGTTGCGGCGCTCAAAACGTTTGGCGTCCATGCCTACAGGCGGACGTACACTTTCCAGCCCCTGGCTGGGATCGGGTATTAAAAAAGGACCGTATTCATTACCTAAAAACCCGGCAGTATGAAAGGCTTTTAATTCTTCCGCTTCGCCTACAGTAAACCGTTGACCGATATCAATAAAAGCGGGAATCACAGGATTTTTAGGGCCTAACTCTTTAGCAATCCATGCACCGATATGCGGCGCCGCAACGGTTTGCGGAGGCTCGTAGCAGGTATGCCAGTGATATTGGTGGCGCGAATGCAGTATATGTCCCATGTCAGCAGCCACGTACGATCTGATCAGTGTGCCCTTATCCATTACACTCCCAATAGACTGTAAGCCTTCCGAAAACTGGATACCGTCAAGCGCCGTGGGCAGCGACGGAAAAGTACTCAATACCCTGTTGCCTTCCATTCCTTTTTCAAAGGCGGTATATCGTTTGGGATCGAAGGTTTCGGTATGCGCCATTCCGCCAGCCATCCACAGCAATATTACCGTATCGGCGGTGGTATCGACCGCTATCTTTTTTTTACCGGCGGGGCCACATCCGTTTAACAAGCTGGCTACCGGAGCCCCAGCCGCCAATGCAGCAAGTGTTGCTGCGCCGGAGCGTTTTATAAAATCCCGCCTGTTCCAATTCGCTTTCATGATCTTAACCATTTATATGAGATATCAGCAAATTCCATTAATGTTTTCGCACTGTTCAACATGCTTCACGCTGTTTTGCAAAGGTACTTTTTTAATAGATGAGCTGAAATTCGGGGTGCAGGGTCATCGCCCAAATAAAATCTTCCACTTCCGGCACACCCGGCGTTTTACCCAATTCTTTCAGCGCTACCGCCTGTTCTTCCGAAGCCGGCAGCCTTCCTAATGTACTCCTGTATATTTCAGTTACCATCTTTTGCGGATCGGGATATTTTTGTTTCCATACTGCCGCGGCCCGCTTTACCGCGTTGTTAAATAGTTCACCATTGGTGAGTTCTAATGCCTGCAGCAAATTAGCCTGTGACAAACGGCTGGTGGAAACCGTTTCGCGGTTGGGCCGGCCAAGTGCAGTAAGATAGGGGTCGTTTTTGACAAGAGCCGCCCGGGGAAATGGTATTTCCTCTTTTATACTCTCCGGAAAGTTCTTAAATACTACCGCACTATCGCCATAAACCGGCTGCAGCGCCTTACTCACCGCATCGGTAAATTGTTCGGCAGTGAGCCTTCTGCGTAACATGCCTTCAAACACATAATCCGGCGCAACAATCAGTTCTGCATCTTTTATACCCACCGATGGCATTTGATAGATTTTGGAAGTGAGAATAGTATGCATCAATTTTTTGATATCGTATCCATTCGCCACAAAATCAGAAGCCAACCAATCCAGCAGGTCCTGGCTCCAGGGTATATTATCCATCACATCTACAGGTTCTACGATGCCCCGGCCCATGAGTTGCGCCCAAATGCGATTCACCAATGTACGGTATAACCGGCCATCTTTGGGTTGCACCAGGTATTCGGCCAATTGTTTTAAACGCTCCTGTGTTATGGCGTTGGAATCTATTTCCCCCAGTTCTTTAAAAAGCATCCGCCTGCCGGCAATTCTGCCGGTGGGTTTATCGCAACGATTTACTTCGAGCGTAGAATCAGAAAATATATTGGCAAATGCATACGCATCATCCAGCTTCCAGTCGCTCACAAAACTATCGTGACAGGAAGCGCATTTTAAATTTAAACCCAAAAATACCTGCGACACATTTTGAGCTGCCTGCATTTCTGTTTTCTGGCTGGCATTAATAGTACCGCGCCATTGAATGCCTTTGATAAAACCTTTTGATTCATCGGCAGGACTGATCAGTTCTTTTACAAAAACATTATAGGGCTTATTGTCGCGGAGTGAATGGTACAGCCATTTAGTAATATCCCATCGCCCACCCGTAATATACCCTGTGCCGCTATAGTCATTACGGAGCGCATCGTTCCAGAAGGTAAGCCAATGCTGCGCATAATCGCTGTTGCGGCTAAGTATGTCTTCCACCAATATTGTCCGCTTCTCCGGATTGCTGTTGCTCACAAAATCGTCTATCGTTCCGGGAGAAGGCAACAAGCCAATTACATCAAGGTATACTCTTCTGATATAAGTGCGATCATCTACCGGTTGTTTCCATTTAACCTTATTCTTTTTAAAATACACATCCACAAAGCGATCAACCGGGTTAACCAATTCAGCGGCGGCAGCCGGAATTTCAGGCATACGTGGCGCTAAGTCTGCCACACGAAAGATACTTTTTAGTTCTCCTGATGGCCAGGGAGCGCCTTTTTTGATCCAGTATTCTATGGTGGCGATTTCCTGTTTGGTAAGCGCATTCCCTTTGGAAGGCATGGCCTCCTTATGGCTACGGGGTAAATTGATTCTTCGCATCATCTCGCTGGTTTCGGGATGACCCGGTACAAGCACCTGCCCATTTTCGCCCCCTTTAAAAATAGCATCCCTGGAGTCTAATCTCAGTTTTCCCTTTGATTTGGCTTCGCCATGACAATTGGTGCAACTGTGCGCAAAAATGGTACGTACCTGCAGGTTGAGTTCCTGCACCTGCGTTTCGCTTAATGGTCCTGTTTGATTGGCCAGCACAAATGTGGGCTGGTTGCCCGTAGTTTCCGGCTTACCGAAGGGTAATACCTCCGTTAAATAATCTTCTCCATGGGTTAATGACGCTCCGTAGTGCCCGGCAACAGTAACACCAACAACGGTTAAAGCGAGCAAGGTTTTTTGAAGCCGGCGTGATTTCCTGAAATAGGCATAGGTAGTAATAGTTGCCAACACCATCGTAGCGATGCCCGTCCATTGGTGAATGGGCAAAATATCGCCACCGTAATCTTCGGTATTTGCTAAAAGCAATCCAAATATAACGGCTATTACCGATGAGATGGCTCCGGTAACCATCAGTACCCTTATGGCTGGCGCAAATTCATTCGCTTTTCTTTTCCAAACCAACAATTCCATCAATAATGCTATTATCAATACGCCAATCGGGAAGTGCACAATCATCGGGTGTAGCCGCCCAAAAAAAGTCCAGAGCCAAAAAGGCGTTTCCGAAACATCTTCTGATGGATTACCAATGGCTGGATTTAAAATGGCAGCTAAAAGGATCAGGGGAAAAATCAATCCTATACGCCGGATTGTTATGCGCTGGGCTTGTATCATGGTAGAGGCACGCTTTTGCACTAAGAAATATTCAATACTGTTATACCCTGAGCAGTAAATGCATTCTCTATACCCAGGGCTAATGCGGTACAAATTAGTCTTTTATCATAAACCTTGTATCCTGTGCCATCATGTGGTAGTTCAGTAAAACACGTACTGCCATTATAAAGTTAAGCAATAGCTGCGGTTGCCGGCCGGCATCAGTGCTATTTTAGCATACCAGGCTACAATAGCAACTCGAATGACATATGCGTTCGATTGATAGTAACACCAAATAAAAAAGCCCCTGAATACACAGGAGCTTTTTTTTGTAATATCTAAAAGATCTACTTCACTTCTTCAAATTCTGCATCAGTTACATCATCTGCGCCGGCAGTAGCGCCCTGGGGTTCCTGCGGCTGGGCTGGGCCTTGGCCGGGAGCGGCGCCTGCACCTGCCTGCTGCGCTTTGTATATTTCTTCAGAGGCCGCTGTCCAGGCTGTATTTAATTCAGTCATGGCAGCATCTATGCCGGCAATATCCTGCTGCTTGTGGGCTTCCTTTAATTTGCTTAACCCGCTTTCAATAGGTGCTTTTTTGTCTTCCGGAATTTTATCGCCAAACTCTTTGAATTGCTTTTCCGTCTGAAAAATAAGGCTATCGGCCTGGTTAATTTTTTCCACTTTTTCCCTTGCTTCCTTATCTGTAGATTCGTTGGCCTTTGCCTCCGCTTTCATTTTTTCTACCTCTTCTTTGCTTAACCCGCTACCTGCTTCAATACGGATCTTCTGTTCTTTGCCGGTACCCTTATCTTTCGCGGTAACATTCAAAATACCATTGGCGTCGATATCAAATATCACTTCAATTTGAGGAACGCCGCGTGGTGATGGTGGAATACCATCAAGATTAAACATACCCAGGCTCTTATTTTGTGAAGCCATTGGCCGCTCACCCTGTAATACATGGATTTGCACACCCGGCTGGTTATCGGAAGCTGTTGAAAACACTTCAGACTTTTTAGTTGGAATGGTGGTATTGGAATCAATGAGGCGGGTCATTACACCACCCATTGTTTCAATGCCCAGCGAAAGCGGCGTTACGTCGAGCAACAGCACATCTTTTACTTCGCCGGTTAATACCGCGCCCTGTATAGCAGCGCCTAAGGCTACCACTTCATCGGGGTTTACTCCTTTATTGGGCTTTTTGCCAAAGAACTTTTCTACAATTTCCTGCACTTTCGGTATACGCGTACTTCCGCCCACTAATATTACTTCGTCAATTTGGGATGTACTTAACCCTGCATCTTTTAAGGCTTCTTCGCAAGGCTTTAGGCACCTTTCCAACAATTTGTCGGACAGTTGCTCAAATTTTGCCCTGGTTAATTTCTTAACCAAATGTTTAGGCACTCCATCGGCAGCGGTGATATAGGGAAGATTAATTTCTGTTTCGCTGGAAGACGATAACTCAACCTTAGCTTTTTCAGAAGCTTCTTTTAAACGCTGCAATGCCATGGGGTCTTTTCTCAGGTCTGTATTCTCGTCTTTTTTAAACTCATCCGCCAACCAGTCAATAATTACCTTATCAAAATCATCACCGCCTAAATGTGTATCTCCGTTGGTAGATTTTACTTCAAATACACCATCTCCTAATTCGAGAATGGAAATATCAAAGGTTCCGCCACCCAGGTCAAATACTGCTATTTTTTCATCCTTATGTTTCTTATCTAACCCATAAGCCAGTGCTGCGGCTGTGGGTTCGTTTACGATACGGCGAACTGTTAATCCGGCAATTTCACCAGCTTCTTTGGTAGCCTGGCGCTGCGCATCATTAAAATACGCAGGAACGGTAATAACCGCTTCCGTTACTTCCTGGCCCAGGTAATCTTCTGCTGTTTTCTTCATTTTCTGCAGGGTCATCGCAGAAATTTCCTGCGGTGTGTATAACCTGCCGTCGATATCCATACGAACCGTATTATTGTCGCCTTTTACTACCTTGTAACTCCAGTGTTTTATTTCTTCTCCAACCTCGTCATAACGGCGTCCCATAAACCGTTTAACTGACATAATGGTATTAATGGGGTTGGTGATCGCCTGCCGTTTAGCCGGGTCGCCCACCTTGCGTTCACCATTTTTCATAAAAGCAACAACAGAAGGTGTTGTACGACGACCCTCATCGTTTGCTATAACTACAGGCTCGTTGCCTTCCATAACAGCAACGCAACTGTTCGTTGTGCCTAAATCTATTCCTATTATTTTTCCCATATTATTAAGTCTCCTTTTAATTGTTAAAAGTTATTAGCTAATCGTCAAGCATTATGCCATCAAAAGAAAAAATGAAAAATTGTCAGTTAAATGGCAATAAAATACCGCAATTTTCAGACTCCCTTCTTAAATAATGCAACCATTTGAGCAGAAACTTTCCACTAACAGGTTTTACTGTAGATTGGGTTATTAATATGGCAGGAAAAAATGTTGCTCGTTCCGAACTTGTATATCCTGTTGCCGTGATTGACACTTATCCTTTTGTTCAAAACCTCGTTGCAGGATGTTATGTAAGTGGAGAATCAGCCACCTGGACAGATGACTTTGATTTTTGACTATGGTTTGAAGATGCCGTTTTTGATAGCGTAAATTACCAATCCCACTCTCGACCGCATTTTTAATTTTTCAAACAATGAATTTCGGTGGTCTTCCACCCGGCGTGTGCCCACAAACATCTTTTCACCGATTTCTTTGTACGATAGCTCGGAGCAACTCAGTTTTAAGAATTCTATTTCTTTGTCGGTAAGGCTAACTGCGTTCTCCCGGATCTCTATGTTTTTATTGAGTCCGCCCACAATTTTGCCGGAGATATGTTCCGAGAGATAAAAATTTTTTTGAACAACCGATCGCAGGGCGAGGTAAAGCTCGTTAGGCTCGGCAGTTTTCATAATATAACCTTTGGCGCCTGCTTTAAGCATCCTGATAATGGTACTATCGTCGTTGAACATCGATAACGCAAGCACTTTTATTTGAGGATAATTTTTGTATAGCCACTCCGAAGTTTCAAAACCATTCATCCCCGGCATGTTTATATCGAGCAATATAATATCGGGTATCAGATTTTTACGGAGTTTGTTTTTTAGCTCCTCTGCATTTTCCGCTTCAAAAAATACTGAAAACCCATTAAAAGTATTAATAAGCCGGGCCAGCGCATTTCTAAAAAGGGTATGATCATCCACCACGGCAACCTGGGTTATTTTGCTATTTTCTCTCATGGCTTAAGCGTTGTTCATATTGGAGGGTAAAATATATAAAACAAAAACTACTTTTTGAAAATGAAGCCTCCGAAAATGACCTATGTTAAATGCCGGGTATTATTTGCAGCCAATGATGGGGATGAAAAAGCGGTCTTGCCCGGCTAATGCTTACATCTAAACATTTTATTACAAATTGCTAAAGGAATTAAGCATGCAAGGAGAAGCATATATTGTTACAAAATTTCAGTCTTTTGATTTTAGATTAAATGACATATGTATATACTTATTAGAACATTCATTATAAAATTAAATAGATCGTCATAGAAGTTACACCGCTCAAAATCGTAAAACTCCCCCTTCAAAAACCGTTGTTAATCAATATGCTGTGCTGTTATAAGACGGTGAAAGTATACCGTTAAAAAGCGGCATCGGAAATACCGTGTAAAAACGGTAATAAAAACCGGTAATTATTTAACCTGCTTACCTGATTAATTACAGAAATTCAGGGAAGTTTATCGTTTTAATCTACTGTTCGTTTTTAGACGCTCTTTCCTGTTTAATGGCAAACAAAAAACCTGAAAGGGAGTTAAACCGGTTTTTTTGAATGATAAACCTTATCCTTTCGCTTTCATAGGGCTGTTGCTAACCAAACACCCCTTCCTATGAGTAAACCTGTTAGTACGGAATGATTTACTTAAGTCGCTGATCCCAGAAGCTAAACAGGAAAAACACCGATCCTGGTTTCTCTTTACCCAATGGATGAAGTAAAATGCGGCTTAAGTATCTTATTCCGTTTTTTGTTCTGCCTTAAAAGTAAAATTTCGCTGGGTTAAATAGCTGAATGATATGACAATGGCGGTGGTCATCATTTTGGCAATGGTTGGATAAATATGAAACCATTCCACAAACAGTTTTATGAAGATATAATTCAGCAGCACGCACACCGCCACCAGCATAAAATACCTGATTAGCTGTATCCTTCCCTTTAAATTCGAGCCGGTAAAAACGATATTCCGCATCAGGAGGAACCCCACAGGGAAGGTGATTAAAAAAGATATGATAAACGCGGCGATATGGGGGCTGATGCTGATAAACGGGGTATGCACCATTTCTTTATGCAGGATAAAGTTGTAGGTAATAAAATACACTACAATATCCAGCAAAGTATTACCACCACCACATGCTATATAGCGAAAGGTCTGCCTGTCTACCACTTTTTGAAACGGAATGTAAAAATAGTCCAGGATAGCAATAATTAATTTCTTCAAAACGCCCAATTAGCTTAAAAATGGAGCAAAACTAACGAAAAGCATGGGTTCTGTACCTGAATTTAAGCTGCTTCCTGTCATTTTACGATTTCAAAACACAGGTTTTTGGCTTAATCCCAGTAAAAAATAACTGTAAACAAACAAAAATGAAGTATCGCTGCAGCATGATGGCAGTAATACTCCACTTTGTTTTTATGTATAACCAACCCTGTTCCGTGTGCTATTTTGCGGGCAATACAGGGAGCACTATTGCTTTATATATTGCACTTCGGCTGCAATTTTCACTTCATCGCTAACCGTTACGCCACCGGCTTCGGTTAATGCATTCCAGGTTAACCCAAAATCCTTGCGGTTAATTTTCCCGGACACTGAAAAGCCAGCCTTGGTTTGCCCGTAGCCATCGCTTACTACGCCGCCGGTTTCAACCTTCAATTTTATCGCGCGGGTTACCCCACGAATAGTAAGATTGCCTTCTACCTCGTATTCATCAGCGCTCTTTTTCTTCATACCGTTGGCCTCGAATGTTATTTGGGGATATTTTTCGATTTCAAAAAAGTCAGCGCTTTTCAGATGCCCGTCTCTTTGCTCATTGTTGGTATTGATAGACGCAGCATCTGCTGTAAAACTTATTTTAGCACTGGCGAAATCGTTAGGATCCGCTTCCACGACCGAGGTAAAATTGGTAAAGTTACCGGTAACATTGGTAATCATCAGGTGTCTTATCTTGAATGATATTTCGCTATGCGCGGGGTCTAACACCCATTTTGTTGCAGACATGTTTTTTGTTTTTAGTTGTTATGAAAAGTTTGATGAAAAATAAATTGGTCATGGCTCATTCTTGATCTCGGTCCTTCCTCTCTTTGTTTGAGATCTTCGGGCAAAACCCCTGGATCGCCGGCATAACCCACAGCTATCACTACCGCAACATGCAGATCCGCGGGCAAATTCAGGCTCTTTTTGAGCAGTGCAGCATCAAATCCGCCCATCATATGGGTATGTAATCCCATGGCTGTGGCCTGTAAACTCAATGCCAGGTTTGCCATGCCGGTATCGTGCAGGGCGCTGTTATTATGCTTTCCGTTGCTTAAAAAATACGGCCTCGCCATGCTTACAATCAGCAATGGGGCTTTTTCTGCCCACTTTTTGTTGCCCGGCATCAGCGATTGAGCAATAGCATTGTATAAAGCTTCATTTTCGCGGGTGGCATAAATGTATAGCCAGGGCTGTTCGTTCATAGCGCTGGGTGACCAGCGCGCTGCCTCAAACATTACGTTAATTTGTTCTTTATCAATGCCTTTATCAGAAAAGGAGCGGATACTTCTACGGTTCCGTATTACATCTATCACATTTTCAGTTAAATTAATTTTGGCGTCCATATAAATCAATGTTTAAACATTAATTGCAATAAATGTGCCAGTCCCCTGACTGACAGGTTGGCATTAACGCTTCGGTCTGGATCGAAATTTTATGTAGTTTCCGGTGATATTTTTTGGCTTGCCCTAAAGGGATAAAAATAAAAATAGCTAACTTGGGTGCATTAATAAATTTAAAAAGCAAATGCTATGATCAAGTTGCAAGTAATCGGAAATTTGGGTAAGGATTGTATTACCAACACGGTGAACGGTAAGTCCGTTATCAATTTCAGTGTAGCGCATACAGAGAAGTTCCGGGATTCATCCGGCCAACAAAAAGAAAAAACAACCTGGGTGGAATGCGCGTACTGGACCGATAAGACGGGAATTGCTCCTTACCTGAAAAAAGGTACCCAGGTATATGCGGAAGGCACGCCTGAGGTAAGAAATTTTACCAGGAATGATGGCACTCCGGGCGCATCTTTAACCATCAGGGTACTCAATGTTCAACTTTTGGGAAGCGGAAACAGGAATGATTCCGGTGGTGGAAATAGTGCCGACAGTGATGCGTCGAACAGCAGCAGCACCCCACATTCAGATGAAATTCAAGCTGCAGTTGACGACCTGCCCTTTTAATTTGTATTAATCAACATGGATTCTTTTTGAAATGCGATGCTGCTTTGCGACATCGCATTTCGTTTTCTTAACCTGGTTTCAGTTCAAGGCGCAATAATTTCGATGCATTTCATGCCTAACAAAGTGAGCTGCTATTTCGCGGTTTCTTTCTCACCGCCATATCGCCCTTCCCATTATCTTTGCACGCTAAAATCTTAAACAAAGCGGCAGATCATGAAAATCATGAAGTTTGGCGGTACTTCCGTGGGGAGTCCGGAAAGAATGGAGCAGGTAGCAAAACTCATCACTACCGGCAACGAATCAAAAATAGTGGTGTTAAGTGCGTTAAGCGGCACCACCAATGCATTGGTGTTAATTGGTGCGGCGATGGCCAACGGCGATAAGCAGGAAGCCAAGCGCATTATTGATGAACTGGAGAAGCATTATGACGCTTTTCTTAATGCGTTATTGAAAAAGGAAGCAACACTCCATAAGGCGAAAACCATTATTGCCGGGCATTTTGATTTTCTGAATATCATTCTTAAAATATCCTTTAACGAAGCGCTGAACAAGGATATACTGGCGCAGGGAGAGCTGATGAGCACCAAGATTTTCAGTGTATATCTCGAAGAGAATGGCATTGAACATGTACTGCTTCCCGCGCTGGATTTCATGCAGATCGACGCTAACGATGAACCTTATTTTGACGCTATACGGGTTAAACTAAACCGCATCCTTAATCAGCATGCCAACAGTCAGTTATTTGTTACGCAGGGGTATATCTGCCGCAATTCAAAGGGTGAGGTAGATAACCTGAAACGCGGCGGCAGCGATTATACCGCTTCATTGGTCGCGGCGGCAGTGAATGCAAGTGTTTGTGAAATCTGGACCGATATAAGTGGTATGCATAACAATGATCCCCGTATTGTAAAAGCAACAAAACCGGTGATACAGTTGAGCTTTGATGAGGCCGCCGAACTCGCTTATTTTGGCGCGAAAATTTTACATCCTACCTGTATTTGGCCCGCCCAACAGGAAAAAGTACCTGTAAAATTGTTGAATACCATGGAGCCGGAAGCGCCCGGCACCACTATTATGCAGGAAGCCGGATCGGTAGGCGTAAAAGCCGTGGCTGCAAAAGATGGCATTATCGCCATTAAAATTAAAAGCACCCGCATGCTGCTCGCTTATGGATTTTTAAGAAAAATATTTGAGGTGTTTGAAAAATACAAAACGCCTATTGACATGGTGACTACTTCTGAGGTAGCCGTTTCCGTTACTATCGATAACGACGCCCATCTTCCGCAATTGTTAAAGGAACTGGAACCCTTTGGTACCGTAGAAGTGGACAATGATCAAACCATCGTGTCCGTTGTGGGTAACCAAATCGCAGAAACACCCGAGGTGCTCAAAAAGCTGTTCGGGGCGCTTTCGCCCATACCCATACGCATGGTAAGCTACGGCGGCAGCAGGCATAATATTTCCATACTGGTTCCGGCGGCATACAAAAAAGAAACGCTGCAACTACTGAATAAGGGCGTATTTGGACTGAGCGATTAATTTGATCCACAATATTCAAAATAATAAACGGCTCCCTGTTCAGTTCGCCGTTTATTGGAAGCGCCTTTTGTTTGCGGAGATTATTCTATTATCTTTTCGATGATTTTGCCCGATTTTTTTTCTTTTAGGATCAATTTTTTTGCGCCATAGTGCGTTACCTCTTCTTTCACCAGGTAGTGATTGCTATCGTAGTCAACCAGGTGACTGTGTTTGGTAACGCCGGTTTTGCCACGCCATACATCCAATTGAACCGGTTCCCATAATTTGGTTTTGGCGGATCGGTAGGCAGCATCAAGAATGCAGTTCACTATATACCCATCGTAAAACGTTTCTTTTGGAGCTGAGCCTTTTTCCAATGCATTGAACATGTCCATGAACATATGGTTATAACCAAGTTCGTTCAATTCATCACCTACCGGGAACAACCATCCGCTGTTGCTCTCGGCTTTTTCGGCCACATAATCAGCGCTTTTACCGGTAGTAAACATTTCAAAACCGGTACGCAAAAAACTGTTCGTCCATATGGTTCCTTCGGTACCCATCACTTCATCACGCAAATCGAGTCCGCCCCGGAAGGTCCAGCTCACTTCAAATTGCGCTATGGCGCCATTTTCGTATTTAATTAATCCAATGGCATGATCCTCCGCATCAATAGGTTTTACCTGTGTATCTGCCCAGCACATCACTTCTATCGGGCGAATATCTTTCCCGATATAACTGCGGGTGATCTCCACGCAGTGGCAACCCAGGTCCAGTATGCATCCGCCACCTGCCTGCTCCATATCCCAAAACCAGTCGCTGTGCGGGCCGGGATGGGTTTCGCGCGATTTCGCCCACAAAATTCTGCCCAGAGCGCCATTTTTTACACTCTCGTGCGCCTTAATAAATTTAGGCGTATACACGAGGTCTTCCAGGTAGCCGTTAAAAATGCCTGCCTGTTCTACCGCCTCCAGCATACGCTTGGCTTCCTGCGCATTCCGGCCCAGCGGCTTGGTGGTAATTACTGCCTTTTTATGTTTGCAGCACAGCAATACCGCTTCTTCGTGCAGGTTATTGGGCAGCGAAATACATACCACGTCAACTTCTGGTCTGGCAATCGCTTCTTCCATATTAACCGTCCAATGTGCCACATCATAATCTATCGCAAATTTTTTGGCACTTTCTTCGCGACGCGAGTAAATGCTTACGATCTTGTCTTTATTACGATATCCCTGTAGTGAATCGGCGTAAAATCTGCCGATGAATCCCGAGCCAAGCATAGCAATGTTTTGCATAAACTAAATTTGAGAGGTTATTATTCAATAGTAAGCGCTGGCATTGCTCAACGCTATTTTATTTTTTCATTAAAAGCCGATACAAAAAAAATCAAGATGCCCGCAGCGAATGCCGCTGGTATCCACCAGAAATCCTTCCATTGTTGTAAGGAAAGGGAAGCCCCTTCTCCCAGGAAGCCATTGTACACTTCACCAGCAATCTGCGTTCCGATAAGCATGCCAATTCCGTAGGTTACGAGTATCATCAGGCCCTGGGACTGGCCTCTTATTTCGGGACTCGCTTTTTTGTCCATATAAATTTGTCCCGATACAAAAAAGAAATCATAGCAAATGCCATGCAGCGCGATGCCGATCATGATCATCCAGGTAGTGGTGTCGGGAGCGCCTGCAGCAAAAAGGAA
This sequence comes from uncultured Terrimonas sp., assembly GCA_964391065.1. GTDB lineage: Bacteria > Bacteroidota > Bacteroidia > Chitinophagales > Chitinophagaceae > Agriterribacter. The sequence goes on from CAYMKT010000080.1 coordinate 14,724, forward strand.
ATACCTTATCGCCCAGGCCAACATACCCACCGCAAGCATCCATTTTACGCCCAGTTTACGAAAGAAAATCGGCATCAAAACCATGAAGAGCAATTCGGAGGTTTGCCCTATTGTTTGCGTGGCCGCAATATTTTTGAACTTCGAGTTTTCGAGAAACAACTGTGTATAGTTATAATACACCGCCAATGGAATGCAAATGAGCAAGGAACTGACCAGGAAAACATAAAAGGAACGGCTCCCTAATTTTTTGAATGCATCGATGCCGATAATAGTGCGTACCGATACTTTTTTACCGGCAGCCGGAGGTGGTGTTGATGGTAAAGTAAAACTGTATAAACCCAGCAAAACACTGCTTGCCGCGGTAAGATATAAGGGTAATGCCGTAGTCTCGGGTTGTAAGCCCTCGCTCACAAATGCCACCAGTACAAAACTAACGGCCAGCCCTGCCGCAATCCATCCAAAAGTTCCAAAAACCCTTATTACCGGGAACTGCTTTTCCTGGTTGGTCATTTGGTGAAAAGCCAGGGTATTGGCCAAACTGAGCGTAGGCATATAACAAATGTTGTAGGCAAGCAATGCAATAATAAATACATCTGGCTTACTGGTAAGTACAGGAGTGATGAACATAAAAGCGGCGCCAATTAAATGCAGTACCCCAAGCACTTTCTGGGTGGCAAAGTAGCGGTCGGCTATCAACCCCACAAAAAAAGGAGCGATAATGGCCGCAATCGCGTTCGCTGTAAATGGCCAATGCGTAAGATTTTTCATTCCGTTGGCCGACATGTATACCGCTATTGTGCTATACCAGGCGCCCCAAACAAAAAACTCAAGAAACATCATTAACGATAACTGGAACTGCACCCTGGGCTTCATACAAAATGGTTTAAAGTTTTGCGATCATCTGATGATATTATGTTCCATTGGTATTGGTGATGGAATTTGTACAGGAATTCCCATACAAACCATCCGTACAAAAAAAGGAAATTACAAAAAGATTAATTGTACCCACCAATAAAAATAAAATGAGCCTTAGCAGTGTGAGTAGCCCGCACCGGTTTGCTCTGCGTGCAGATAGGGACAAGTGCGGTGGGGCCGGAGCCTATGCTTGTTCAGTTTCCAGTTTTATTTATGCATGCCTGAAACAGCCACATCTTATATTCAAAAAAAGGAAAATGGAAGTTGAAAATATGAAACCGTCGCAGGTACTATACTTCAAGGCCAGCCCTGAACCCGCTTCCGCAGCGGCTACGGGCGCCTAAGCATTTTTACTGCACTTCGTTTGCAAAAGGTGGTCTCACGAATAAAAGGCGGAGTGGTGAACTTCGCCTTATAACATTGAATTTTCCTGGTGTGCTATACGTACAGCAGCGCGAATATGGTTACTGTTGCAAAGTAAGCCCAGGCTGCAAGGTAAGCCTGAAGCTCCTGCGCGGAGTACGTAGTAAACATCTTTTTCATAGACACTGTTTTTTAAGGGTTAAAAATTACAGGGTCGGATCAATAATAGATTAATCTAAGTTTCCGGAGGTAATACGGATTGGATTGGATATCAGTTTTCAAAAACGGGGTTATTGATATTAACGACAAAAAGAATTGGCTATTGTGTTGAAAGCCATGTTCGGCCTATGGTTGAGCTGTACGATTTTAATAATACACATGTGAATCTGCTTTGCTTTTAACAAAACGGCATGTGCAGATTCATTCAAATGAATTTGTTCATGTGTTGATTTCCCGATAATTTTATCATCCGAAAAATCATTTCGGGCAGTAGCGCAGCCCGGTAGCGCACGTCGTTCGGGACGACGGGGTCGCTGGTTCGAATCCAGTCTGCCCGACGAAGCCCATCATAATTCATAAACTTACGGTGGGCTTTTCTTATTCATATATGATATCCTTGTCCAAATATTCAGTTCAATATAAAGAACTCCCCGACTGAATCGAGACTGCC
>CAYMKT010000081.1:0-16576 GCA_964391065.1 uncultured Terrimonas sp.
GGTTTGGGTGCTGCCGTAGATGCTTCGTCGAGAGGATATAAAACATTACTGCTTGAGCGTTTTGATTTTGCCAAAGGCACGTCAAGCAGGGCTACCAAATTAATACACGGTGGTGTGCGCTACCTGGCCCAGGGAAATATTAAACTGGTGATGGAAGCCCTGAGGGAAAGAGGATTGCTTTTGAAAAATGCACCGCATCTTACCAGCAAACAGCCGTTTATTCTGCCATCTTATTCGTGGTGGCAGAAATGGTACTATGGTCTGGGTTTAAAAGTATACGACTTCATGTCGGGAAAGTTAAGTATTGGCAAAACCAGTATGCTGTCATCTGAAAAGATATTGCAGTATGCGCCGGCAGTGGCAACTGAAAAATTAAGCGGTGGTATACTATACTATGATGGACAGTTCGACGATGCCCGCCTGGCAATCAACCTGGCGCAAACCGCTGTTGAAAATGGCGCCGCCCTGTTAAACTATATGGAGGTATTTGACTTAAAGAAAGAGAACGGAAGAATAACAGGTGTGTGCGCCGAGGATATGCTTACGGGTAAGGAGTATGAATTAAAAACAAATGCGGTCATTAATGCAACCGGTGTATTTACAGACGATGTGCTGCAGATGGATGATGAGACCTTGGATAATATCGTTTCTCCATCGCAGGGCATACACCTGGTGGTCGATAAAAAGTTTTTTCCCGGCAACTACGCCATGATGATTCCTAAAACAGATGATGGGCGGGTTTTATTCGCCGTTCCATGGCATAATAAAGTAATCATTGGCACTACCGATACTCCTGTAGCGGAAGTCTCGTTTGAGCCGCGTCCTTTATCGGAAGAGATTGAATTTGTTTTCAGAAATGTGAACCGCTACTTGAATACAGACATCACAAAAGCAGATGTAAAATCGGTTTTTGCGGGACTGCGTCCTTTGGTTAAAGCACCGGGACAAAAAAACACCGCCCTTATGCCAAGGGATCATACCATTATCGTATCAAAGAGTAACCTGGTTACCATTACCGGTGGCAAATGGACCACCTACCGCAAAATGGCCAAAGAGGCGGTAGATAATGCCTTGTTTGTCGCTAAACTGCAACGCAGAGCCTCTGTAACGGAATCATTGCATATACATGGCTGGTGCCAACAAACCGATTCAACAGATCCTTTGCATTATTATGGATCCGATGCGGCGGGCATACAAGAACTGATGACAAAAAACCCGGCGCTAAAGGAATCGCTTCATCCTGGCTTCCCTTACGTTAAGGCACAAGTGATATGGGCTGTGCGTAACGAAATGGCCATGACGGTAGAAGATGTGCTGGCAAGAAGGATCCGCCTGCTTTTTTTAGACGCGGCTGCCGCCATTTCTATTGCTCCGCAAGTGGCTGCATTGATGGCAGGGGAGATGGGAAAAGATGCTCAATGGCAGGAGCAGCAGGTAAAGCATTTTACTGTAACTGCTGAAGGATATTTGTTATAAGTATGAATGATATTATCGCAAACCAATGACAGTGGCACAGCGTTATTGTTTTGTGTTTTGCTATTCCTTTTTTGGCTATTTTATTTTGTATTTATCTTTTGCAATGCTTTGCATTCGGATTTAATTTTTTATTTTTCCTGAATCATCTCACAAACTAATTGCTTGCATATGTCGCCATTTGTTGCAGAAATTACCGGAACGGCTTTATTAATTATATTAGGTGGAGGCGTGGTAGCCAATGTGCTATTGGATAAAACAAAAGGCAATAACAGTGGTTTAATTGTGATCGCTTTTGGTTGGGCTGTAGCGGTGTTTACGGGCGTGTATGCCGCAGCCGCAGCCAGTGGCGGACATTTGAACCCGGCGGTAACGATAGCGCTTGCAGTAGAAGGAAGTTTTGCATGGGCGGATGTTCCCCTATATATTCTCGCTCAATTTATTGGCGCCATGCTTGGTGCGGTGGTGGTTTGGCTGGCCTACCGCCAGCATTTTGATGCTACGCAGGACGCCAACGCCAAGCTGGCTGTGTTTTGTACGGGGCCGGCGATAAGAAGTGCACCCCATAATTTTATGACCGAATTGATTGGCACTTTTGTGCTGGTGCTGGGAGCATTGCTGCTGGCAAAACCGGAAATGAAATTAGGCGCGTTAGACGCCTTGCCCATAGCCTTGCTGGTGCTGGGTATCGGTTTAAGTCTGGGCGGACCAACCGGTTATGCGATCAACCCGGCAAGAGACCTGGGACCGCGTATAGTACACGCCTTTTTGCCCATTAAAAATAAACGCGACAGCGACTGGAGCTACTCCTGGATACCGGTATTTGGACCCATTGCAGGGGGTGTGCTGGCGGGACTTGTTTTTAAATATTTGTTGAGTTAATCTTCACTGGTGCTGGCAGGTAATCATTTTGCATAAAAAGGATAGGCTATTCATGAGTCATCTTTGAATGCTTTCGGGTATCCTTCATCGTTATATATACCAGCAGTGATATAAAAATACAGCCGGTTACATACCAGTAAAACAGCGATTCGTGCCCCAGCTTTTTAAACCACAAAGCGACCACTTCTGCGGTTCCTCCAAAAATGGTGGTGGTTAATGCATACGGCAAACCCACGCCCAATGCCCTTACCTCTGCGGGAAACAGTTCAGCTTTAACAATGGCGTTGATGGAAGTATAGCCGCTTACAATCAATAAAGCGCACATAATAAGGGCAAATGCACCCCACATGGTGGTGGTGTTGCTTAATGTGGTTAAAAGTGGAACGGTACAAAGAGTTCCAAGTATACCAAAGCCAATCAGCAATGGTTTTCGCCCGATGTGATCGGATAGTAACCCAAATACCGGTTGAAGCAAAGCGAAAACCAGTAAACTAAAAAAGGAGATCAGTGTGCTCTGGTTGATGCTGAGGTGTACGGTGTTCACCAGGAACTTTTGCATGTACACCGTGTAGGTATAGAAGGCAATGGTTCCTCCCAGGGTTAACCCAACTACCGTTAGCAATGCCCGGGGATATTGAAGCAATGCTTTTACCGTTCCTCTTCTATCGGTGGATGCTGATTGTTTGGCGAGTTGAAAAGAATGTGTTTCCTCGAGATTGCTCCGGATATAAAATGCAACGATGGCTAAAAACGCCCCTATTACAAAGGGAATGCGCCAGCCCCATTCGTGCAGTTGCTGGTTAGTGAGCAATACTTTTTGTAAAAGCAGTTGAATGCCGAGGGCCACTAGTTGTCCGCCGATAAGCGTAACGTATTGAAAGCTGGAATAAAAACCCCTCCGGTTTTTGGTGGCCATTTCGCTGAGATATGTTGCGGAAGTGCCGTACTCTCCGCCAACGCTTAACCCCTGCAGCAGGCGGGCGGCAAATAGCAGTAGGGGAGCTGCCATGCCGATGGTATGGTAACCGGGCGTGCAGGCAATTAATAAAGAACCGAACGACATCAGCAGGATGGAGAATGTCATGGCTTTTTTCCTCCCGCTCTTATCGGCCATCCGGCCGAATAGCCAGCCTCCAACTGGTCGCATTAAAAAGCCAACCGCAAAAATGCCTGCTGCATTCAGCAACTGCGCTGTTCTGTCGCTGTCTGGAAAAAATACGGGTGAGAAATACAATGCAAATGCGGAATAAGAATACCAGTCGTACCATTCTACCAAATTACCAACGGAGCCACCCGTAATGGCTTTAATCCTTTTTTTTGTATCGTAGTTTGGGGATGGATGGCCCGTGTCATTCAGCATATCGTCAAAAATAAAGATTAAATGAGCAGAACATAACAGTAACAGGTATTTGTGCCCAATATTGTATTTTATATTTGCGGTTAAGGGGTACCCAAAGATGTATCTTGTTTTGTTGCATCGTTCATCAATACGCTTGTTAAAGTATGGTAGCTTTCATGAATTAATAACTACCTTTTGAAAATATTATATCAACTAATAACATTATGGAAAATGGAAAAGACCTTCGCTTCGCCGTATTAATAGACGCCGATAATATTCCCTATCGGCTCATCAGTGGCATATTGGAGGAAATTGCCAAGTATGGCGTGCCTACCTTTAAACGTATTTATGCCGATTGGACCAAACCTCATGTAGCCGGCTGGAAATCGGTGTTGCTCGATCATGCCATCACTCCAACGCAGCAATACAGCTACACAACCGGCAAAAACTCTTCTGATTCGGCGATGATCATTGACGCTATGGATATTTTATATACCGGCAGGGTAGATGGATTTTGCCTCGTGAGCAGCGACAGTGATTTTACCCGCCTGGCAACAAGATTGCGGGAGGCAGGTATGAAGGTGTTTGGTATGGGGGAACAAAAAACCCCGGGCGCTTTCAGGGCAGCATGCGATAAGTTTATTTACATAGAAATATTGCACAAGGAAGAAGAAACTTCACCCAAACCGGCAAAACTGGCTCATCCGGGGAAAAAAGAAAAGGTACTGAATAAGGCCGACAAAAACCTGATGAACCTGCTCAGCGCTACTATCAACGATTTAGCCGATGAAAATGGATGGGCATTCTTAGGTGAGCTCGGCAACCTGCTCCTGAAAAAGCGACCTGATTTTGACCCCAGAAATTATGGCTATGCCAAACTCCTGCCATTAATCAAAAGTCTGCCCGGTTTTGAAATTGATGAAAGGGAAACCGGCAGGAAAAATGTAAAGCTGGTGTATATTAAAACCAGGTAAACAGCGGATCATGTACTGATCCGGCATGGAAAAAGTATATAAAACCTGCACTGGTTTAATCATGGCTAATCCGAGTTTTGTTGTTTACTTCTTCATCTTAAAAAGTGTTTTGAATTGGACCCGGCTGCTATTCAATTTAGACAAAAAGCGCAGTTCAACTCCATCACTATCGATGTAAGCGCAAACCGTATTACAAAAGGAAGCCTGGTAAAGACCAGCAGGGGTTGGCTGTTTATAAGCGTAGCCTTAGGTAAGGTTGTAGTAGATGGTGTGCAGGTAATCGCCCTTTCATCGCAATCGCCCTTAGGTAAAAAACGAATGGGCTTACAACCGACGGATATTGCAGAAGTTAATGGACTTATTTACGAAGTAGAGGAAATAGTGTAGCCGGGGCAGTGAGCAACCGCCAGACCGTTTGTCGCGCTACGATTCCGGCAACAAGGCATCATACAAAATTTCCACGGTATGCAAGGCCTTTCTCGATGCTCCATCTTTTATCTGGTGCCGGCAACTGGTACCCGGTGCAGCTATAATAACATCGCCGGCTTGTTTACGCACGGTTGGCAGCAGTACCAGTTCTCCCACCTGCATCGAAAGCTCATAGTGCTCTTTTTCATAGCCAAATGATCCCGCCATACCGCAGCAACCCGAAGGAATGGTTTGCACGGAATAATGCTGTGGCAGGGACAGGATCTGTACAGAGGGCGCTACCGATGACAATGCTTTTTGCTGGCAATGCCCGTGTAACAAAATTTTCTTTTCTGCTTTCGTAAACATGGCGGCGGTAATATTTCCAAGCTCCGCTTCCTTTCCTAAAAATTCATCAATAGTAAAAACGTTTGCGGCTAACCGTTTGGCATCTTCCAGCAAGTCATCAGCCGCAAGGTCAATGTATTCGTCTCTGAAAGTAAGTATGGCAGATGGTTCTATACCAATCAGCGGCGTTTGTTCATTGATTAATGGAGACAGCAACCTGATATTTTTCTCTGCTATTTTTTTAGCGCTCCGCAACAAGCCTTTCGAAAGCCATGATCTGCCGCTTTCCGTATGTTCGGGAATGATAACCTCGTATCCCAGCCGTTCCAGTAATAAGATAGATTTAATGCCGATTTCGGTATCGTTATAATTGGTAAACTCGTCACAAAACAGGTATACCTTTTTTGTTTTTGAAGCATCGGATTTGTGATGTTTATTGTACCAGCGTTTCAGGGTAGTGCTGTACAGCTTAGGCATGGAACGTTGGGCGGCAAAGCCGGCAAACCGTTTGGCAGGTGTTGCCGTTAGTTTACCGGTCATAATAGCGTTATACAAACCAGGCAGTATAGCTCCTGCCTTTGACAAGGCTGTAAAATTAGCGATGAGCCTGCTGCGGAAAGGCACGCCATTCTCGTCGTAATACTGTTGTAAAAACTCCGCTTTCAGTTTGGCTACATCCACATTGGAAGGGCATTCGGATTTGCAACCTTTGCAGCTCAGGCACAGGTCCATCACGTCATAAATTTCTTTATGGTTAAAACGGTTAAGTTTTGTGGAACGGGTCAAAAATTCACGTAAAATATTAGCCCTCGCCCTCGTGGTGTCTTTTTCATTTTTGGTTGCCATGTAAGACGGGCACATGGTTCCGCCCGATAAATGTGTTTTTCGGCAATCGCCCGAGCCGTTGCATTGTTCGGCGTGTTGTAATACGTCCTGGTTAGGGTACCTGAAAACGGTTTTAAAAGCGGGTACTTGCTGCCCGGGTTCGTACCGCAGCATGGTGTTCATTGCCGGGGTGTCAACAATTTTATTGGGGTTAAAAACATGATGCGGGTCCCAGGCCTTTTTTATTTCCTTGAGTAATAAATAATTCTTATCGCCAATCATCTGTTTGATGAACTCACCTCTCAATCTTCCATCTCCATGTTCACCGCTCAATGACCCTTTATATTTTTTTACCAGTGTCGCTATTTCCTGGGCGATGGTACGAAAAAGCAGGTTACCTTCTTTGGTTTTTAAATCGAGGATAGGTCGCAGGTGTATTTCACCGCTGCCTGCATGTGCATAATGTACAGAATACAGGTTGTATTTTTTAAGGATTTCATTAAACTCGCGGATATAGGCTGGTAAATCATTTACATCAACGGCTGTGTCTTCAATTACCGGAACCGCTTTTTCATTACCGGGCAGGTTGCTTAACAGTCCCAGTCCCGCTTTGCGCAGTGTCCATATTTTTTTGGTATCGTCTCCAAATAACAAAGGAAAGTAATAACCCAATCCGGCCGCACGCATTTCTGTTTCCACTTTTTGGGCAATGGCTGTAATTTCTTCCCTGGTATCGCGGGTGTATTCTATTACCAGTATTGCGCCGGGATCGCCCTGTACAAAAAAGCGGTTTTTACGTTGTTCAATATTGTCTTTGGTGCATTCAAGGATATAATGATCAATCAATTCGCTGGCTGAAGGTCCATATCGAAGCCCGATCAGGTTAGCCCGCAACGATTCATCTATCGTATTGAAATGTACACAAAGCAAGCCCGCTTCTTTTGGCAGTGGCACTACGTTCAATTTTATTTCCGTAATAAACGCCAATGTACCTTCCGATCCTGCAATAAGTTTACAAAAATTAAAATCTTCGCCACCTGCTGTAAAGGGCGCGGTTTCAAGCAGCATATCCATGGCGTAGCCGGTGTTTCTTCTTTCTACTGTTTTTTTAGGAAATTCTTTCCTGATCTCCTCCTGGTTTTCATAATTACCAAGTAAATGCCGGATGCTTTGGTATATTTTTCCCTCCAAAGTGGGCAGTTCGCACTTTGCATGAAAAGCGTCTAAGTCAAGCGATTTAAATACCGCTTCCGAACCATCGCTTAAAATGGCTTTTATTTCAATGAGATGTTCGCGGGTGCTGCGGTAAATGATAGAATTAGATCCGCAGGAATTGTTGCCTACCATGCCGCCGATCATGGCCCTGTTGGCAGTAGAAGTTTCCGGACCAAAGAATAAACCATGCGGCTTTAGAAAAAGGTTCAGTTCATCCCTTATAACGCCAGGCTGTAACCGAACCCATTTTTCAGTTGAATTCAGTTCAATGATTTTTGTGAAATATTTTGATACGTCTACTACAATACCACTTCCTACCACTTGTCCGGCAAGCGAAGTACCTGCAGTTCGGGGTATTAATGAAGTGTTGCGGGCATTGGCAAAAGCTACCAGTTTTTTTATATCTTCCTCCGACCTGGGCATCGCCACGGCCAGCGGTATTTCGCGGTAAGCCGAAGCATCCGTTGCGTATAAAGTTCTTATGGTATCATCGTAATATAGTTCACCTTCAAGGGTTGTTGAAAGCTGTTGAAGTAAGGTTCTCATCATTATTATAAAATGTGAAAATTAGTACAGTTAAGGGGATTACAGTTTTTTTATTGAGATTTTTTTTGTAATTTATTACTGTTCCGGGATCAAAATCACGCTTAACATTGAAGAACGTTTTTCGGCACAGCTTTAGCTGTAGAGATGCTGAAATGAACTGAAACCGGATATCCTGTCGGGATTAATTAGTATATTTTTTATACGGCAATATTTAAAAATAAAACGGATGAAAACAGCTGATAAATTGCTTGTTGCGGTCGCCGCCGGGTTCCTGGCCGGATTGGTAGTATACATGGTGCGGCGTGCCGAAGAAAAACGGATGCTTACTGAAGTGGCTGACGAAGGATATGAAACCGCATATGACGTACTTTTTCCTGATAAACTAAAAGCAACGGGAAGGCGATTGCATTATGGTCCTGTATTGCCGGAATAGCATCGTGTAAACATATTTTCCAGATCAGGCGAATGATGCAACCGCTATACATCTTACCTCGAATCAAAAATTGGAGTGGCTACACTCCGGAAACGCATCTTATTCGTGAGACCGCCTTTTGAAACGAAGTGCAGCAAAAGACTTAGTCGCCCCGCAGCTTGCTACTGAGGTATCATACCTGTGATTAATACCCGAAGGAAACTTCAACTGTACCAGCAGCATAAAGTTCCCGAAACGCTATGGCATCCCCGTCTTTCAGTAGGTGATCATTGTGGGTTACGAAAACAATAAAGGATCAGTAGCTGCTGACCCTTAATTATAATGCTTATTTTTTAACATTCCTTAGCTCAACACTTTTTCCTCGTACGCCATATTGTGCACGGTAGCTACTGCGCGGCCCGAAGGGTCGTTGAGATTTTGAAAGGATTTATCCCAGGCCAGGGCTTCAGGTGTGCTGCAGGCCACAGAGGGTACCGATGGAACGCAAGCTGCCGCAGGATCGGAGGGAAAATGTTCGCTGAATATGGAACGGTAATGATATTCTTCTTTCGACATAGGAGGGTTGATGGGGAAGCGGTACCTGGCATTGGCCAACTGCTCATCTGTAACCTTAAGGGTGGCCACGGTTTTAAGCGTATCAATCCAGCTATATCCCACGCCATCGGAAAACTGCTCTTTCTGCCTCCAGGCAATGCTTTCCGGTAAATAATCTTCAAAGGCTTTGCGCAATATCCATTTTTCCATTTTTCCGTCTCCGGCCATTTTGTCGGCAGGGTTTAAGCGCATGGCAACATCCATAAATTCTTTGTCAAGAAATGGCACACGACCTTCAATGCCCCATGCAGCTAACGATTTATTGGCGCGTAAGCAATCGTATAAATGCAGTTTACTTAGTTTGCGCACGGTTTCTTCGTGAAACGCTTCCGGATTGGGCGCTTTATGAAAATAGAGGTAGCCGCCAAATAATTCGTCAGAACCTTCGCCCGACAATACCATTTTAATGCCCATGGACTTAATGATCCTTGCCATCAGGTACATGGGGGTAGAGGCGCGGATGGTGGTTACGTCGTAGGTTTCCAAATGATAGATTACATCTCTTATGGCATCTAATCCTTCCTGTATGGTAAAATGAATTTCATGATGTACCGTGCCGATATGCTCTGCTGCTTTTTGCGCTGCAGCCAGGTCGGGTGAGCCTTTTAATCCCACAGCAAATGAGTGCAACTGTGGATACCATGCTGTTTGCGTATCACCCGATTCAATTCTTTTCGCCGCAAATTTTTTGGTAACCGCCGCTATAATGGAAGAATCGAGCCCGCCCGATAACAAAACGCCATAAGGAACGTCGGACATTAACTGGCGATGCACGGCATCTTCCAGCGCCTTACGCAACACGGCAATATCGGAAACATTGTCTTTTACATTTTTATATTTTTCCCAGTCTCTTTTATACCAGCGTTTCAACTCATAGCCACCGTCTTTACTATGTAAATAATGGCCGGGTAAAAATTCTTTGATATTGTTACAAACCCCTTCCAGCGCTTTTAGTTCAGACGCCACATAAAAATTACCCCATTCGTCCCAGCCCATATAAAAGGGAATTACACCGATATGATCACGGGCTATGAAGTAGGAGCCGTCCGACTTGTCGTATAAGGCGAACGCAAATATACCATTCAGGTCTTCCAGGAAGTTGATCCCTTTTTGCTGGTATAAAGCCAGTATCACCTCACAGTCGGACTGGGTAAGAAAATTATAATCAGGAAAGGATTTCCGGATTTCCTGGTGATTGTATATCTCGCCATTTACCGCAAGCACCAAAGTCATGTCTTTTGCATACAAGGGCTGCCTGCCCGATTGCGGATCAACAATGGCCAAACGTTCGTGAGCCAATACAATATTATCATCGCTGTAAATACCAGACCAGTCAGGACCACGATGCCTGATCCTTTTCGACATTTTAAGAATTTTCGGCCTGAGCGATTCCGTGCCGGTTTTACAATCAAACACGCCAACTATGCCACACATAAATAATCTATTTAATCTATTAGGTTTAAAAATTTCGCCAAAAATAGTGAAATTTTTACGATACGGGAAATGTTTTTGATTTTTTTATGAAAAATATTCAAACATTACAGCAATAACGGAGAAAATATTCAAACGTGTTTTTGAATTTAAACGATTTTCCCTTAAAAGCCGGTACGCACTTCCTGAAACGGGCTGATTTGTGCTTAATTTTAGCGCTTAAAACAAAAAAGTGAACCGGATCGACAGACTGATGGGTCCGTTACACATACGCCTTTTCGCAAGTCAGATCATATATATGTTAATGAATATATGAAATTATTGCCGGTTCAGCATTGATATTTTCCTATATATCAACCGCATAAATCATTCGTTCCCAACCAGGTTCGGCAAGTGTTTCCCTTTTTCGTAAACTGTTTTCCTGATTGCGGCGCGCCATACGCTCTCGCCGCAAATAATTTTGCAGGGTTTAACAGATAGCAACAATTTTAACCAGTCAGCAAAACCAAAAATGACTATGAAGAAGATGAACATGCTTATGATATTGATATCATTTCTAATGTGTGACGCCTTAGCGCAACAGCCGTTGGGAAGCATCAAAGGAAAGATTACAACAGCAGATAACAAACCGGCAGAAGGCGTTACGGTTCTTGTAAAAAATAGCGTAAAAAATGCCATAGCCGACAACGATGGCGTATTTGAAATTAAAAATATAGCGCCCGGCGACTATACACTTGCTGTAAGCCTTGTGGGATACAAAGACGCAGAGCAGGAGGTAAAGGTTGAAGAGGGAAAAACAACTTCGGTGTCTTTTCAGCTTTTACTATCCAACCGGGAGTTGAACGAGGTAGTGGTAATAGCCAACAGAAACAGCTTTAAAACCAACCGCACATCGCATTCGCTCCGTTTGCAAAGTCCTATTCTCGAAATCCCACAAAATATACAGGTGGTAACAGCAAAACTCATCAATGATCAGCAAATATTTGATATGCTGGAAGGGGTTACCCGTAATGTAAGTGGCGCAAGCCGGGTGGAGCATTGGGACAACTACGCCCGCATAACCATGAGGGGCAGCAATGTAGGCGCTTTCAGAAATGGTATGAATGTGTCTACGGATTGGGGTCCGTTAACGGAAGACATGAGTATGGTGGAAAGAATTGAATTTGTGAAAGGTCCTGCCGGTTTTATGTTGGCCAATGGCGATCCCAGCGGTTTTTATAATGTGGTTACCAAGAAACCGAGCGGCCGCAATAAAGGCGAAGTCGGGATTTCGCTGGGCAGTTTTGATTTGTATCGCGCTAACCTCGATCTCGACGGGAAGTTATCACGCGACGGAAAATTATTGTACCGCATCAACGCAATGGGTCAGCTAAAAGGCTCACACCGGCAGTTCGACTTCAATAACCGGTATTCTGTTGTGCCGGTGTTAAAATACCTTGTAGACGATAAAACGTCGCTGACGCTCGAATATACCCAACAATATTCTGAAGTGAATGTGATCGGCTCTAACTATGTGTTTTCTAAAAGAGGCTACGCTGATCTTCCAAGGAATTTCACCACCGCTGAAGCAAATCTAACCCCAACAAAGATGGACGATAAAAGCCTGCTCTTCATATTTGACCATAAAATCAGCGACCGGTGGAAATTTACGGCGCAGGCCGCTTATTTCAATTATCAGCAGGAAGGAGCTTCCCTTTGGCCCTGGGGTTTCGATCCGGGTAACGATAGCTTAATGCAAAGAGGAATGTCGATTTGGGATGTATCCGGCGTCAGCAAAATGGGACAGGTATTTATAAATGGCGAAGTGCAGACAGGCGCTGTATCGCATAAAATATTGGCGGGATTGGATATGAGCAATAAAGATTATTATCACGACTGGAACCAGGGAGGACCATTAGGTAGCGCCGACTTCAATATTTATGCACCCGCTTATGGTAATGCTACAGCGCCGGTGTTCGACAGAAGTAAAAATATCCGCGAACGTGGTGTTAGGTATTACAATGGTTATACCGGTATATATGCGCAGGACGAACTGGGTTTTGTTGACAACAGGTTGCGGTTGACCTTAGCCGGCAGGTATACTACCCTTAAAACGGGGGATGTTTACAATGGTGATTCCAGGAACAATAAATTTACGCCGCGTATTGGATTGAGTTATTCAATCGACAAAAACACTGCCATCTATTTTTTGAGGGATGAGTCGTTCCTGGAGAATTATGGAACCGATTGGCAGGGGAACAGTTTTGACCCTATTACAGGAAATAATATTGAAGGCGGTATAAAGAGAGACTGGCTCAACGGCAAATGGAACACTGCTGTTTCTGTTTACCAGATTACAAGAAACAATGTGCTTACCGCCGATCTTGATCATCCCAATCCCTCCGGTGGCTACTATAGCCGCGAATCGGGCCAGCAAAAAACAAAGGGTGTGGAGGTGGATATAAAGGGGCAAATTGTAAAGGGGCTCGACGTGGTCATTAACTATGCGTTTACAGAAGCAAAAGTTACGGAAGACAGCGATAAAGAGAATATTGGCAACCAGGTGCCCGGATCCACCAGGCATATTCAGAATTCATGGTTAAATTATAAAATTGACAGGGGAGCATTGGCGGGTTTTGGTATATCAGTAGGCTACCAATACCAGGTAAAACGGGCGCCCTGGTATGTATTTGATGGTTCAGAAAATAGCCTGCCGGATTATTTTCGCCTGGACGGAAGTCTTTCTTACCGGTTGGAAAAAATAGGCTTCAACCTGGTAGTGAATAATATCCTCAATGAATATCTTTATTCAGGGGCGCCTTACGACAACTATTTTTACTGGCAAGCTGAGCCGGGTACGAACATGAGGTTCAGCGTATCGTACCGGTTTTAATTTTAACATCAGTACTTTGGATAAGCATGAGATTTAAAAAACTCATAGGAAAGATTCATCTCTGGCTCGGACTCGGTTCCGGGCTGGTGGTTATATTGCTGGGTATAACAGGTTGTATACTGGCGTTTGAAACGGAGATCAGAAGTTTAACCGAACCATTCAGAAATGTAAAAGTCGAAAACAGGGACCTGCTGCCGCCTTCCTCGTTAAAAGCCATTGCCGATAAACACCTGGTTTACGGCAAGGCATTGGGTGTTGAATATCCCGGTTCGGGCAAGGCGGCTGTGGTTGCCTATTACGATGAACATAACTACGAATTGGTTTTCATTAATCCGTACAATGGGGAGGTGCTGAAGCATAAAAACATGCCGGATGATTTTTTTCGCATTGTTTTGGATGGTCATTTTTATTTGTGGTTGCCCCATGATATTGGCCAACCTATTGCGGCATCGGCTACGCTTATATTTCTGTTCATGATGATTTCGGGGCTTATTTTGTGGTGGCCAAAGAATAAAGCGGCAAGAAAGCAAAGATTCTCCATCAAGTGGTCGGCAAAATGGCGACGAAAAAACTATGATCTTCATAATGTACTGGGGTTTTACATGACCTGGGTCTGCATCTTTATTGCCATTACAGGATTGGTATTCGGATTTCAATGGTTTGCCAAATCGGTATATTGGGTAAGCAGTGGTGGTAAAACCATGGTAGAGCACAAACATCCACTTTCCGATACTACCCAAAACAGTTCCTTTCAAAATATAGCCGACCATTTATGGCAGGAGCATCGCAGGGAGGTGCTGGAGAACGAAAGCATCGGGGTGTATTTCGCGAGCCTTTCTACCGATCCCGTTGAAATTGTTGTCAACCATCGGCCAGGCACTTATTACAACTCGGATTTTTATCATTACGACCAATACAGCGGCAAAGAATTACCGGTTCACGACAGCTATGCCGGAAAATTTAAAGAAGCCACGGTGGCTGATAAGATCGTGCGCTTGAATTACGACATCCATGTGGGCGCCGTTATAGGCCTGCCCGGAAAAATAATGGCTTTTTTTGCCAGTCTCATCGCTTCTTCCCTGCCTGTTACCGGGTTTTATATATGGTGGGGGCGAAGAAGAAAAACAAAAACCAGGGAGCACCGCAACCCGGTTGCTGAAAATGGTTTGTTTGTTAAAGAAAAAATTGCTCCATCCCAGGCGTAACAAATTTTTTGGTACGCCTGTGTTTTCAATGTCACATCCTTGCTTTTTTTAATTGCTAAAGCTTCCGGATTTTTATGGTTAAGGCGTTGCGGGGGTTGATGGTAAACACCTGTTCTATATCTTGTTTCGTAAATCCTTCCTTATACATCAGCGGAATCATGGTTTTAAAAACAGTGTCGTAGGGTCTGAAATTTCCACCGCCTGGTTCTCCCACATGGTACCAGCCGGCATCGTGAGAAATAAGGGTTTTGTGTAAAAGCTTTTCAGCTTTCATGTCTTTCAAAAATTGCACATGTTGTTCAACCGAATTATCGTTCACGCCATCAAAAGAAACCCAGCCGCCTTCCTTAGCCACCTGTACATGAATGCTCCTGTTGCTTTCATTTTGTGCGTGTATCCATATCCATGCTTCGGGCGACACCGCATGGGCTTTTATAATTTTCAACTCTTCAAGCGCCGCCGCCCCGTCACCGGTATGTATTCCAAAAGTTAAACCGGTAGACAAGTGGGTGAGGGCGGCTGCTTCAATAAGTTTTTGCTGCATAGGCGAAAGCGGGAAACGATCTACCCCACTTTTAATAAACCCGGGTTTAATGCCGGTAGTTCCAATGCCATCCTGCCATTCTCTGATCCAGCGTGCTGCCAGTTGTTTGGGTGAATCTGAATAGGCCTGTTTGGGTAAATATTTTTCTTTTGCCGCACCGTAATAACCTGTGTTGGTGATAATAGCCAGCCCGCTCGCTTCGGACAGTTTTTGTAACAATACAACATCGCGGCCGAGGTAATCGGGTGTACATTCCAGCAGGGTTTTACAACCATCTTTTACAGCTTGTGTTAAAACCGGCAACGCGCTGTCATATACTTCTTTTGCGTTATACCGGTTGGCTGAAATTTGATCTGCGCCAATAAAATCTACCAAAACATGTTCGTGTGTTAGCGTAAAACCGGTATCGGTTGAAGCGATGGGTCCGTTAACGGTCATAATGTATTTTTCATCAGCAACTAAAGTAGCGGACTGCAAAAAAGGAAAAAGATAGGGAGTGCTTAATACAATACCCGAACGGATAAAATCTTTTCGATGCATAAAAAATATTGTCTTTCAAAGTTAGCGTGGCGCTTTTGAAAATTGGACTATCAAAGGGATCATTTTATATTGCGATAGGGTGGGTGCATTTCAAATCTTCGCAGGCGGGTGGTGACACCCCGCCTGTAGAGCCCGCTACCGGTCGGTGTCTCACCGACCGGAAAATTAGGTAAGGGGCGAAAATTTGAAATATGCCAGATAGGGTTTATGCCGGATTTGAAAAAAAGCTTACTTTTCTTCACATATGAAGACTTTCGCCGAAAAGGTAATTGCGTTTAACAGGTCGCTGCACTTTAATGGCCTGTTGCCGGAAGGCGTACGCGTGATGAATCCCTTCAAAGAAAATAAGAACGCGCTTGCCGCATCATCTGCGTTTTATAGAAAATACTTCAACGATGTTCATAAAAGGCATATTATTTTAGGTATTAACCCGGGCAGGTTTGGTGCAGGTTTAACGGGCATTCCTTTCACTGATCCTAAAAGACTTATTGAAAAATGCGGGTTGAACTATGGTGGCGCACCTGCGCATGAACCCTCATCGGTTTTTATGTATAATATGATCGACGAATATGGCGGAGCGGAAAGTTTTTACCGGAATTTTTATATCAATTCCATATGCCCTTTAGGATTTACTAAAGAAACGGGTTCGGGCAGAGAAGTGAATTATAACTTTTACGATAGCATTGCATTGATGAATGCGGCGCAGGATTTTATGGTGAAGAGCATCAAACAGCAACTTGCATTCGGAATATACACCGATACCTGTTTTTGCCTGGGCAGTGGAAAAAATGAAAAGATTCTCTTGCGTTTAAATGAAACCCATGGATTCTTCAAAAAAATAGTGGCATTGGAGCATCCGCGTTTTGTGATGCAGTACAAATCAAAAACAATGCAGGAGTATATTGATAAATACATTGCCGCATTCCAGTTGTCTTCACTGGGATGAT
>CAYMKT010000082.1:0-16517 GCA_964391065.1 uncultured Terrimonas sp.
AGGGTCAGGAGTCTCGCAATGACGTTCGGAAGTGAAACCGTCATTACGATCCGCCGCGACGGAGAAGGCGGCAGGTCTGACTATGCACAAGGCAATGCTGCCAAACCTGCGGCAGTGAAGAATCTAAAAGTGATTGTTGTAAAAAAAGTAAATGATATAACTTGTAACGGCTTAAATCTATCACCGCAAATCAGCCGATATGAAACACCCTGCATTTATTCTCATCGCATTGGCAATCTACACGCTGCTTGCCTCAAGTCAATGTAAAAAAAGCAGATATGAACCTGATAATCCCTATGGATTACCGCCTGCTACACAAGACGGAAAAAACACTTTCGGCTTTTTATTAAATGGAGAGCCCTGGGTACCATCAGGAAATAGCGGGCCAGCAAATTTAACTATTGATTTTGATGAAGGAATCAACAACGGAATAATGGGTATTGTTGCCTATAGAACCAAATCAGCCGCTGATAAGACACAGTTTATATTAGGAATTCAGGATAGCCTGAGATTCAAAACTGATCCTTTTACTCTACCTATATATAAAAAATCCATCGGCGCATTGAGCTATTCAACAAAAAACGAATGTCATTTAAATCATTATGATACTACAATATATGAGACTGGTAAAATTAACATAACGAAGCTTGACAGAAATAATCGAATAGTGGCTGGAACATTTGAGGGTGTTTTATATAAGGCAATATGTGGGGATACTGTAAAGATTACAGCAGGCCGATTCGATATGAAGTATTAACCTAATCGCCCATTTTAAAACTAAACCTATATGAAAAAAATCGCGTTAGCCTCCCACCCCAGTACAAGCGTCTCGCTTGTACCCCTGTTGATGTGCAGAGTAAATATACCGTCAACCAATTCAACCACCCCCTGTCTGCTCATTGCTTGCGGGTTATTTCTTACTTTCTTTCGCCCAGGTATCTTTTAGTGTAGTGGTTCTGTTAAATACCATATTTCCGGGAGTAGCATGTTCGTCGATTGTAAAATAGCCTTTACGCATAAACTGGTATTTCTCGCCCGGTTTTGCATTTTTTAAGGAAGCCTCTACATAGGCTTTTTTAATAACTTTTAATGAGTCGGGATTAATATAAGAAGTGAAATCATCTTCCTCCGATGCCGGGTTTTCCACCTTAAACAACCTGTCGTATAACCTTACTTCTGCCTCCGCGGCATGGGCAACACTCACCCAGTGAATGGTGCCTTTTACATGTATGCCCGAAGTATCGTTACCACTCTTGCTTTCTGGTAAATAGCTGCAGCGTATTTCTATGATGTTGCCGGCCTCATCTTTAATAAAATCGTCGCATTTAATAATATACGCGCTTTTCAGGCGTACCATCGCGCCGGGTGCCAGGCGGAACCATTTTTTTGCCGGTGTCTCCATAAAATCTTCCCGCTCTATCCATAAGGATCCCGAAAACATAATAGGCCTTGTTCCGCCATTATTTTCGGCTTCGGGGTTGTTTTCGCTAAACACCTCTTCGGTTTCACCTTCGGGATAATTGGTGAGTGTTAATTTAACCGGATCAAGCACTGCCATGCGCCGGACCGCTATTTTATTAAGGTGTTCCCGAACGCAATATTCCAGCAAACCCATGTCTACCAGGTTTTCACGCTTGGCCACGCCAATCCTGGTACAAAAATCGCGTATGCTTTCAGGTGTAAAACCCCTGCGGCGCATGCCGCTGATGGTGGTCATGCGCGGATCGTCCCATCCATCCACATGGTTTTCGTTCACCAATTGCAGTAACTTTCTTTTACTGGTAATGGTATAGGTGAGGTTACGCCGCGCAAATTCATATTGTTTTGAAGGATAGATTTCTAATTTTTCAATCAGCCAGTCGTATAGTTCGCGGTGAGGTACAAATTCAAGGGTGCAGATGGAATGGGTTACTTCTTCAATACTGTCGCTTTGCCCATGCGCAAAATCGTACATGGGGTAAATGCACCATTTGTCGCCTGTGCGGTGATGATGGGCGTGTTTGATGCGGTATAAAACCGGGTCGCGCATCAGCATATTGGTATGCGCCATATCAATTTTTGCCCGCAGTGTTTTGCTGCCGTCTTTAAATTCGCCATTTTTCATTTTTTCGAAGAGCGCCAGGTTATCTGCGGTGCCCCGGTCGCGAAAGGGGCTGTTTTTGCCGGGTTCGGTAGGGGTTCCTTTTAAAGCGGCAATTTCTTCAGAACTGCTGTCATCTACATAAGCCAGTCCTTTATTGATCAGTTTTATAGCAAACCGGTAAAGGGTATCAAAATAATCGGAAGCATATAATTCATTTTTCCATTCAAATCCCAGCCATTTTACATCTTCTTTTATACTGTCCACATACTCTGTTTCTTCGGTTACCGGGTTGGTATCGTCAAAACGCAGGTTGGTGTAACCACCATATTTTTGGGTTAGTCCAAAATTGAGGCAAATGCTGGAAGCATGTCCTATGTGCAGGTAACCATTGGGCTCGGGCGGAAACCTTGTTACAATTTGCTTGTACTTGCCTTTTTCAAGGTCTTCTTCCACAATTTCTTCTATAAAATTCAGGCCTTTTTCTTCAGTCATTGGTGCTACTTTCGTTTCGTTTAGGGCACAAATGTAAGGGTTAACTGAGTTCAATGGAATTGCGGGTAGTTAAATAACCACTATTTAGGGATAAGCCACGGTTTGGTTGCAATTTGGAGTATGCTATAACGGTGTGAAGGGGTAAACAGGGTGTATTGCCTAAAAAATCGAAGACTATTGCAGGAACAGCACAGGAAGTTGCTACGCAGATTTGTATGTTAAAATAAGGTAATGTAAAGCCGCCTTATCAGCAATATATTCGCTTTTACGGCTTCGAACGCATTTTAGCAGGCCGTTTATGGGTTAAATACACAGTGATTCTGCAATTTATGCAGACTGACCGGCAAAAACGGTAAAATGTTTTTTGAAATTAATTATATTTTACTGAACTTTGCCGTCCCAAAAAAATAGGATTATGGCCAGAGTATGTCAGGTTACAGGTAAAGTTCCCATCACAGGAAACAGGGTATCGCACTCTAATATAAAAACGAAACGCCGGTTTTTACCCAATTTGCAAACCAAGCGCTTTTTCCTTGCTGAGGAAGATAAATGGATTACCCTGAAAACTTCTACAGAAGGAATAAGGACCATCAACAAGAAAGGATTGTATAATGTAGTAAAAGCATTGCGGGAGCAGGGCGAAAAAATCTGATAAAATCTTAAAATTTATAAGCAATGGCTAAGAAAGGTAACAGGGTGCAGGTAATTCTTGAGTGTACTGAACACAAAACAAGTGGTCAGCCGGGAACCAGCCGTTATATCACTAACAAGAATAAAAAAAATACGCCTGAGCGTTTAGAATTAAAGAAGTTCAACCCTATTCTAAAAAAGGTTACTGTTCACAAAGAGATCAAGTAGTATCGGTTGGATGATACCTGATGGTGGGCACAATTCATTAAAAAGATCAAAATACAATCATGGCAAAAGCAGCTAAAACCGCTATAAAAACAAAGGATCAAAAGTCTGCCGCCGAGGCAAAGAACTGGACTAAAGTGGTTCGCGCGGTACGCAGTCCTAAATCTGGCGCATATACTTTTAAAGAAGCCATCGTGCACAAGGATAAGATCAAGGACTTCCTGGCGCAGAAATAAAGTATATCAATAATAGCATTGAAAGAGCTGTCACGATTTTGTCGCGACGGCTTTTGTTATTTTAAGTAATTATATGGATCCTATTATTCATATCCGTAAAGCCACCGAACACGATTGCGCCATCATTGCAGATTTGGGCAAAAGAACCTTTGTTGAAACCTATTCGGAGGTATCCGGAAACGGAGCGGTGCTGGAGTATGTTGAACAGAAATTGTCGTTCGAAAAAATAGCGACGGAATTGAGCAGTCCCCAATGTTGCTTTTATATCGCTTTTATTAACGATGAGGCGGTGGCATTTACCAAACTGCGGTACGATAGAACCGCAAAGGGATTGCAGCACAAAAAAGCGATTGAAATTGAACGCATCTATGTGTTGAAAGAGTTCCAGGGCGTTAAGGTAGGCAAAGAAATGATGGAGAAATGCAAAGAGGTAGCTGCTGCTGAAAAATATGATATCATATGGCTGCAGGTTTGGCAGCACAACAGCAAAGCCATTCAGTTTTATCAGAAATCGGGCTTTGTTATTTACGAAACAGATCTTTTCAGCTATATAAAAGATATTATGCAGGAAGATTTCCTGATGCGTTTTGATTTGTATTATTAGGTGTCAGCTATCAGGTATCAGCTATCAGGTATCGGTGTGATCGGCACCTAACGTAGATAGCACTTTGTGCGGAATTCAGGCTTCGATTTTAAGTTGGTGACTAATATCTTATTTGTTGACGGTATTAAATTGATATTATGGGATTTTTTGGAAAGTTATTCGGTAAAAAAGAAAAGGAGAGTCTTGACGAAGGCCTGCAAAAAACAAAAGAGAGCTTTTTATCTAAAATAACGAAAGCCATTGCCGGTAAAAGCGTGGTAGACGAGGAGGTATTGGATGAACTGGAAGAAGCCTTAATTACCGCCGATGTGGGCATAGACACTACGGTAAAAATAATAGAACGCATAGAAAGCCGGGTGGCTAAGGATAAATACCTGAATACGGAGGAATTGAATACTATTCTGCAGCAGGAAATTGAAGCGATGCTGGTTGCTGTTCCCGAAAAAAATGCTTATGGGTTCGATACAGCACTGCCTGCTAAACCCTATGTGATGCTGGTTGTGGGTGTAAATGGAGTGGGCAAAACCACCTCTATTGGTAAGCTGGCGCACAATTTTAAAAAGGCCGGCAAATCTGTTTTGCTGGGCGCTGCCGACACCTTTCGCGCTGCTGCGGTTGACCAACTAACGATATGGAGTGAAAGAGTTGGAGTACCCATCGTAAAAAAAGAAATGGGCAGCGACCCGGCATCTGTAGCTTTTGACACGGTAGCCAGCGGGGTATCGAGAGGCGCGGATGTAATTTTAATTGATACGGCAGGACGGTTGCATAATAAAGCGCATTTAATGGAAGAGCTGAGTAAGATTAAACGGGTGGTGCAAAAAGTAATTCCCGGTGCACCCCACGAAGTAATGCTTGTGTTAGATGGATCTACGGGGCAAAATGCTTTGGAGCAGGCAAAGCATTTTACAGCGGCAACCGAAGTAACTGCGCTTACAATCACAAAATTAGATGGAACCGCGAAGGGAGGTGTGGTGCTGTCGATTGCAAACCATTTTAAGATTCCGGTGAAATTTATTGGGGTAGGCGAAAAAATGGAAGACCTGCTTGTGTTTGATAAGCATGAATTTGTAGACAGTCTCTTCAATCTCCATTCATCCAAAAAAGATTAAAAAGTATCATGAGCGTTTTACATCAATCACCATATCTTTTGTACTCTAACGGTAAAGGGGATATTTTTGAAGATATCACTTTATTTGCTGTTGGCAGAAGTGGGTGGGATGCATTGCCCGTTCCCGTGGAAGACTGGATCGAATTGCCGGATGGCGGATCCTTATACGAGCTTCCGGGCAGGCGTGCTATCGGTATTGATGTAAAAACAGGCGACATGCGTTTATGCGAAAAGGGATGGGCTGTTGCAGCCTTTATTCCCCCGGCACATACCGGTTTATATATTGCCGCCTACGAAACAGAACCCGAAGCGCCGTTGCTGCCCTTATTTTGCTATACTGCCGCGGCGTGGTTGAATGACAAATTTTACGTGCCGGCCGTTCGGATTGAACAGGACATTCGTCAGGAATGCAGCGGTTATGATGATACGGTTATTCATAAAGGAGTAAACACGCTAACGCAGGCTTACCCGCATAACAGGTTGGTAAAACATTTGGCTGAGAATTGTTGTCTCACCTATCATTGCCCGGCTGCGCGGAATTATTTTACAGGAAGATGGGAATGCCCCGTTCCTTCCTCGCCCGCCTGTAACGCCAATTGTGTTGGCTGCATTTCTTTTCAGCCACAGGAAGAAGCCATTCCCTCTACGCAGGACCGGCTCACTTTTAAACCTACGGCTGAAGAGATCGTGGAGTTTACCGTGCCGCATTTACAAATGGCCCCTTTTCCTTTGGTGAGTTTTGGACAGGGCTGCGAAGGCGAACCTTTGCTGATGTGGGAAACCATACGTGAAGCCATTACTGAAATACGAAAACACACCGATAACGGGAGCATCAACATCAATACCAATGGTTCCAAACCGGCGGCGGTGAGAGCGCTTTGCGAAGCCGGGCTCAACAGTATAAGAGTGAGTACGAATTCGGCCCGTAAGGAAATATATGAGCCTTACTACCGTCCTAATAACTATGTGTTCGAAGATATTATAGAGAGCCTGAAAGTGATGCATAGCTACGGCGGATGGACCTCCATTAACTATTTTGTATTTCCGGGAATGACAGACAGTGTGGAAGAATATGAAGCGTTAAGGAAGCTGATAAAAGATACGGGTTTGAACATGATCCAGTGGCGTAATTTTAATATAGACCCCGATTGGTATATGGGAAAAATCGGCGCCTACGAAACGGGCGAATGCCTGGGTGTAAAACAACTGATGTCGCTTATTCGTGAAGAGTTTCCCAATTTGAAATTCGGTTATTTCAATCCCCCTATCGAAAGGATTAAAGGGAATTATGAGGAAGATTTTGCACATTAAATGCCCCTTTCCATAACTAGCCCTTCTGCTTTAGATGATTCCCTTCCGCAGACAATTATTTATTTTGCACACCACAAGATTTTCTGGATCATGAACGAGATTGTTGAGGATAGTTTTTACAGGCTCAAAAAATACTGCGAAGGGGAGGCGTACAGGGGTTGGGACCCCTATGATGGATTAACAAGTAAACTTTTTCGAAAGCTACCCCTTATTAAAAACAACAGTTTGGCCAGGTTGGCATGGATACAGTTTTTTAAACGGTCGCCTGTAAATTTTCGTTCAATTGTATCTATTCCAAAACAATACAATGCCAAGGGTTTGGGCTTGTTTTTAACCGGGTATTGCAACCTGTACAATGCTAGCGGAGACCAACAAACGCTGGACACCATTCATTTTCTGGCCCGGAAAATAATTTCATTACAAAGCAAGGGATATTCAGGCAGTTGCTGGGGATATTATTTCGACTGGCAGGCGAGGGCTTTTTTTCAACCGGCTTATACCCCCACGGTGGTAGCGACTTCTTTTGTTGCAGATGCATTATGGAATGCATTCGATATTACCGGCGAAGCATCCTATAGGTATATCGCTGTTTCATCTGCCGATTTTGTTTTGCAGGACCTTAACCGGACTTACGACGAGAACGGTGATTTTTCATTTTCTTATTCGCCACTTGATCAAACCACTGTTTTCAATGCTTCATTACTGGGAGCAAGGCTGTTGGCAAGGGCATACCAGTATACCCGTAATGATCATTTAAAACAGGAAGCTTGCAGGGTCATCCGCTACGCCTGTAATTTCCAGGGGGCAAACGGGGAGTGGAGTTATGGCACGCTGCCTTTTCATTCCTGGGTCGATAATTTTCACACCGGCTTTAACCTGGAATGCATCAGCGATTATTCGAGGTATACCGGAGATAATAGCTTTGATAATGCCCTTAATAAAGGCTTCCGTTATTATATCAACACTTTTTTTATGGCAGACGGTCGTTCAAAGTATTATAATAATAAGTTGTACCCGGTAGATATTCACGCTCCGGCGCAGTTAATGATAACGCTTGCCAAATTACAACAGTTCGAAAAATACGGAGACCTGGCAGACCGTGTATTGCACTGGACGATCTCTCATATGCAGGATAAAAGAGGGTTCTTCTATTATCAAAATAAGGAGCATTTTAGTTCAAGGGTGCCGTATATGCGTTGGGCGCAGGCCTGGATGTTTTACGCAATGACTTATTATATGAAATACCGTCAAAAGACGGATATACCAAAATGAAAGTAACCGGCTACATGATGTCAAAAAAAAATAGGGTGACGAATCGGGTGAACATGATGGGTACTCCTGTTGATAATCTCACCATGGAGGAAACATTGGATTTGATTAAGGATGCAATAATAAAGAACGAACACATTCATCATACCGTGGTAAACGCCGGGAAGATTGTTGCTATGCACGAAGACCCGCAGTTAAAACAAAGTGTGATCAGCGCTGATATTATTAATGCCGACGGGCAGGCGGTGGTATGGGCATCTCAAATATTGGGCAATCCCTTAAAACAGCGCGTGGCAGGTATAGACCTTATGCAGAAACTGGTAGAACTATCTTTTCGGGAGCAATACCGCATCTTTTTTTTGGGTGCAAAGGAGGGTGTTCTCGAAAAAATGGTAGATCAGTATAGCCGTCAATATTCACCTCAAATTATTGCGGGCTACCGGAATGGTTATTTTAAAAAAGAGGAGGAAAGAAGTATCGCGCAGCAAATAGCCGATAGCAAGGCCAATATTTTATTTGTGGCCATTTCTTCACCTATTAAAGAAAACTTTCTCTATGAAAACAGGGACATCTTAAAACAGGTGAATTTCGTAATGGGAGTAGGTGGCAGTTTTGATGTAGTGGCCGGCCACGTGAAAAGGGCTCCCGTGTGGATACAGCGCGCAGGACTGGAATGGCTGTTCAGGGTTTACCAGGAGCCAAAAAGGATGTTTAAAAGGTACCTGGTGGGCAACGTTAAATTTATGCGGCTTTTGATGAAGTACAGGTTCTCAAAAAAATGAGCGCACTTGTATTATGGCCTTTCAGTTAAGTTCCGGTGCGTATACAGCGAATAAAAAAACATAAACAATAAGATACCCTGTTGCCGGTGCAGCATTGATTCGGTACAGAAAAACAGCAGGCTCACTAACAAAAATGGTGCGTATAGCCCGTAAAGATTTTTTTTGGTGAAAGGGATAAAAAGCGTCGCCATGAAAAACATAAAACCCACTAATCCCAACGGAACCAAAATTTCAAGGTATTGATTGTGCGCATTGTAATTATTAAGGGCCAGGTCGTGGAATCCCACTCTCAGGTATTCTTTTTTTCTTAATGCAGGTATGTCGCCTAACGTAGTACCCCAAACAGGATATGATTTAAAAACGTGGTAGTAGGTTTCCCATTTCGCCATTCTTATGGTGAGTATATTCCTCTCCGACTGTTCATCCGTTATAACAAACGGCTTGTTTTGCAGGGATGCTATTTTATCGTTTCCCAACGGGTTAAGGTATACAAAGAAAAAGGGCAGTGCGCAGAGTATCGCAATGGTTAACCATTTTGCAGTAGTATTAACCATGACGGATTGCTTAACCCATTTTACCGTATAGAACAACAGTAACGCAAGAAGGGCAATGATGCCGGTAACTGAATTGAGCAGAAAGACGCAGGCGGAAAGGAAAATTCCTGTACAAAATAGTAGAAGTTTTTTTGATCGGCTCATTTCATGCTTTCGGGTAAAGCACAACTCCAGTACAATTGCAATTCCCAAATTAACAAAGGCAGATGCGTAGCTTGGATGATAGTTATAGTAAACATCCGTTAACCCGAAGGATTTTAGTTTGTGATAATACGCATCAGCAATTCTGATCTCCGCAATGCCGGTAATCATTATGTTGATTGCATTGTATATGATGGCGAACAATAGCGTAAGCGTAACAGAGGCGAGAAAGAAAAGATTGATGCGTAAGGCTATTTTTGCGGAGATGTTTGTTGCCGATCCGATGAAAAAGGGAAACAAAATAAGGGGCAGCATTGTAGATAAGGTGGTAAACGCGATTCTTACATGGTAAGAGAAAAAAAATCCAACGAATATATACAGGTAAAGCAGCGCTGGCAGGAATATTACCGGATCCTTTAAAGAACGCAAAAAGCTTTTGTACTCTTTTTGGGCCAGCACGCAAACAGCGGATACAGATAGAAGCGCCAGCACTCCTCCGTAAAAAGGGGAAGGAAGAAGAATGGCAATGCCCAATAAGCTGTAATAATATATTTTATCTGTTGTCAAGAGCGTACGAGAGGGAGTTTACAATTGCTGTGGTAGCCCTGTGTAAAGGCTGTCTATAATTTTAAACGTGGCTTTAGTGGTTGCGTAAATGGAATCAAAAGAAACCGGCGCAGGACTTCCGTCTTTAATTGAGTTAAGAAAAGCATTCACTTCTTCTTTATGACCCTTTCCATTTAATTTAATGGGTTTCATTTTGTTGTTGCTGTACCATTCGCCACCCCTGAAGTCGTTAATGATACCCGTATTGCCACTTCCATAAATCTCCATTCTTTCCTTGGGTAAAGCTTTATCGCCGTTGGCAACATATACTATACTTCCAACAGAGCCATCTGTAAACTGGATGGTAATAACGATATTGTCATCATTCTTTGTTAATTGATTAGGCGAATGAATGCATTGAGCAAAAACAGTTTGAGGTAAAGCGTCGGTAAAAAACTGCATCAGGTCGATAAAGTGACAAACTTCGCCTACGATTCGTCCTCCACCTGTGTGCTCATTTTGGGTCCAGTGATCTTTCGGAATAAAGCCCGCGTTTACCCGGTAGTTCATCACCAGCGGTTCCGTTTTTTTGCCAAAATATTGCTTGAGTGTGGCGGCTACCGGTGAAAACCGGCGGTTAAATCCTACCATCAATTTCTTCCCTTGCTTTTCATAAACGCTCTTAATGTTTTCAAGCTGTTCCTCATTCATGGCCAATGGTTTTTCAACAAATACATGTTTGCCGGCCTGCAGTGCTTCTACTACGTAATGTGCGTGTGAATTGTGAGGTGTTGCTATAAAAACGGTATGGATTGTTTCATCGTTGAGTATGTCGCTGCTGTTTGATGTTGCATGCCCAAACGAAAATTTTTGCCCCACATTTTGCGCCGTAATCCCTTTTGAGGTAACCACCGTTCTTAAATCCGCTCCCCAGCTTTTTACATGGGGGATTAAATAACTTTGCGCAAAGCTACCAGCGCCAATAAAACCAGTCGCCATTTCATTCAATGGTGCTGAAGATTGTTCGAATACTTTTTTGTAGGAAAACTTCTGGTCATTTTCCGGATAGCGCAATAAAATCCCAATATGTGGTGCGGCAACCTTTCCCGTTACGATATCATAAGCTGCCCCGGCTTCAGTGATATCGAATGTATGTGTAATGAGCGGTTTGAGATTTATTTTGCCCTGCGCCACCAATTGCAGGAAAGCCTCCATATTTCTTTGTTCGGTCCACCTTACATAGGCATAGGGGTAGTCAATGCCGCTTTCTTCATACTGCACATCATAACGGCCCGGCCCATACGAGCAGGAGAGTCTTAAATCAAGTTCTTTCCGGTAAAAATGCGGATCGCGCGGCACATCCATTTTAACGGCGCCCACCGCTATCACCTTTCCTTTTTTTCTCGCAATTTCCGCAGATAATTCTATCGGGTCGTTAGAAGCCGTTGCCGCGGTAATAATTACACTGTCGAATCCATAACCATTTGTAAAATTGTTTACTACGTCCATAAGATGAGCATCACTTCGTTGAATAGCTTCATCTGCTCCTGTTTCGCGTGAAAGGTTTACCAGGGCTTCCGAAATGTCTATGCCTAACACTTTACAGCCGTTGGCCTTTAGTAGTTGACAGGTAAGTTGTCCCAATAAGCCCAATCCAATTACCGCAATGGTTTCCCCCAACCTGGGGTCTGCCTGGCGCACGCCCTGCATGGCAATAGCGCCCAATGTAGTAAAACTTGCTTCTTCGTCGCTAACCGTGCCGGGAATTTTTACAACCAGGTTCTGCGGAACACAGATTACTTCGGCATGCGATGCGTAATCCTGTCCGGCACATGCCACACGGTCGCCGGGTGCGAACAAATGTTTATCGTCCATAGAGGCCTTCACTACGCCCGACGTGCTGTAACCTAAGGCCTTGAGGGTATCTAATTTTGTACGTACTTTTTCCAGTGTAGCTTTTATTCCTTCTTTTCTTACGTTTTGTATCACCTGTGCTACAAGGTCGGGTCGCTGTCTTGCTTTACCCAGCAGGTTTGCTTTCGCTACCTGTACCGTACTTCTTTCCGTGCCGGCGCTGATTAGCGAATACTTGTTTTCAATAAGTACCATGCCTTTACTCAGTGCCGGCGCGGGTACTTCATCAACATACAGTTCGCCTGTTTTAAAATTCTGGATCACTTGCTTCATGAGGCTGTATTTATACCGGAATGCAGTGTTGTGCCGGGTTGCGCAAAAGTATCATATTGCATTTATATAACCAGAAACAGCCGATAATTTAGCAGATGAAGATTTTGGATGCAGCGTTTGAATTAAAAAGGATATGATAACAGGTAGGAGGGTGTAGTAACAAATGATGCTTTCAATGACCAGATGTCGTTTAGTTCCTGGATAAGGGGACTATATATATATTGACCAAAACCTGTGGTTTTATCCCATGGGGATCTTTCGTCTTGCAATTGGTCGCCCGACAGATATGGACCTGCTCCATCCTGGTAACGGATCGAAAAATAGGGGTCGATGACGGTCCATTTCAGTTGAAAAGGGTTCCAGTATTCAAGAAACTGGTGATATCCCACACCCGTTTCATCCTGAAGGTGAATGGACCTCGCAGGAATATTAAATTCGTTCTCCAATATTTCCTCCAGGCTAAGGGATGATCTTTGACAATAACCGACAAAAGAACTGTCGAGTGTTTCAAGGTAATAGGGTAAGTAGTTGTAGTGCTTGTTGTTTTTTATAATGGATGCGATTGCTGCTGCCACCACGTTAAGCGAGTCTATCGATCTTATTTTTGATTGAAGCACTCCATTTACAAAATCGCAAAGGTTTGAAATACTGTTATCATATTCCGTGGCGTCAAAAGAAAGGGCCATTTTCTGATCCAGGTAACGTGCTAATTCCCTATTCAATACACGGGGTACATATTGTTGTTGAATGACCTCAATGGAGCTGCATTCAAAGGATGCCGACATGCCGTTTAAAAAGCCGATTTTAATATTTACACTTTTTGCAGTACCGCTGTTAAAAAGAAATGCAAATATCTCCTCGCCATCACTCTTGACTTTTTCGTATTTGCCCAGCAGTTCGCCTGAAAGCTCGTCAAAGGCATATACCCCGCCCGCGGCATAATTGTGTATCGTATATTTTATTTTTGCTTCGACTTTATAGAATGTGCCTGGACTAACTGCAATGGTTTGAAACAACAGGTGTTCACCTTTCGAATTGCTCACCATATATAATCCCGCAGAATCCACGGGCATAAATACATTAGTATTATTATAAATCTGCCTCATTTGCCAATCGAGGGGCAAAGTATGTGCACTGTCCCATGCTGTAAAATTGGAGTTTAAAAGCAGGTTAGCCGGTTCGGGTATTTTCGTCTGGACTATAGGGTGTTCTGTTTTAAGGCAGGAAGATAGCGCTACCACGGAAATTCCGGTAACTGCTGCTGCAATAATAACAGGTAATACATTGATTATTTTGAAGCGGAGCCACATTTTCGGTATTAAGCTGTACACATCCTGATCATTTACAGAAATCATGCCGGTTATGCACCGTTATTAAGGTAATGATTTAATCAATGTATTCCCTAAGCCACAACTCCATAGTTAACAGCATGTATATCCTGTAGGCATTGTCCTCCAATCCTTTTCTATCATCTTCTATTATTTTTTTTACGTATGGGTAATTAAAAATCCCTCTTGTTGTAATATTTTTTTCGCTCAGCAATTCATCAACAAGCGGTTGCAGTGCTCCGCTGATCCAGGAACGGATTGGGGCTCCAAAGGAAGCCTTTGGCCTGTAAATGATATCACCGGGTAGATAATCTTCCGCAACTTTTTTTAAAATATACTTTGTTTTCCTGTTTTTGAACTTAAGTTTCCCCGAAATGCCCATCGCCAGCGTGATCACTTCTTTGTCGATGAACGGAACCCGTACCTCAACCGAACTGGCCATGGAAGCCCTGTCGGTATAGGTAAGATTTAAGCCCTGCATAAAAAGGTGCAGATCGGTATAGCAGATCTGGTTAACCAGGTCGCCTGGGTACATCGAATTGAAAATATGCCGGTGTTGGTTCCTGAGCCAATCATATTCT
Source organism: uncultured Terrimonas sp. (assembly GCA_964391065.1). GTDB lineage: Bacteria > Bacteroidota > Bacteroidia > Chitinophagales > Chitinophagaceae > Agriterribacter. Next base: position 14,081 of record CAYMKT010000082.1, read on the forward strand.
TCCTGTATATTTTCTTTAAAAAGCTGTTGTATTTCCGACTGGTCATAGTAGGAATAGCTCCTCATATAGGCCGCTTCACTGCTTAGTTCCGCAAAGGAAAGAAAACGTTTTGCCCAGCGGAACAAGCGGATCCCCCTGCCACCTTTTTTTACCGGTAATGCAGAAACAATTTTCAGTATCCAGTTTCTGATGGTTGCGGGAATTTGCTTGTATTTTTCTGCGAGTAGGGTTGCCTGCTGCCGGCGATAGCCAAAAAATATTTCATCGGCGCCCATGCCCGATAATAACACTTTCACTCCTTTTTTCCTCGCTGCCGAACAAATGAGGTAAGTATTAATGGCAGCCGGGTCGCCAATGGGTTCATCCAATGTGTGTACCATCGCTTTCAGGTCATTGATAATATCGGCCTGTACAACAATTTCATGATGATCGAAATCATGCAGCGTTGCCAGCTTCTTTGCATACAATTCATCCTCGGGCATTTGTTCTGCTTTTTTGTCTTCCTCGGTTGTGGCAATGGTATAAGTGGAGAGCCGACCGGTATGTTTAGCCGCCAGTACCGACAGGAGCGATGAATCTAACCCCCCGCTTAAAAAAGCGCTTACCGGCACATCGGCAACCATGTGCCGTTTAACAGAAGCTTCAAGACAGGTTTTTATTTTTTCCTTGGCCAATGCTTCATCTTCAATCGCAACAGTTTCTTGCAGCGACCAGTATTGTACAGGTGTTACATGTAAAATTTTGGAGGTAACATCCAGGCTGATGTAATGCGCGGCAGGAAGTTTGTGCGTGTTTTTGAAACAGGTAATATCGCCGGGGATCCATAAGTAGTTTATGCCGGCTACCAGTGCCTTTGTATTCAGTTCTTTGTTAAATCCCGGAAGCTTAACCAACGTTTTTAGTTCGGACGCGAATGCAAATGAATTATTTATCAGCGTGTAAAACAGCGGCTTTATGCCAAAATGATCCCTTGCAATAAAAAGCTGGTTGGTACTGTTTTCAAAAACAGCAAATGCAAACATGCCCTGCAGGTCGTCGAGACATTTTTCCTTTTTAATTCGATAGAGTTCCAGCAACACTTCCGTATCTGAAGTAGTTTGAAACTGCACTGCCGGATGGAGTTGTTGAACCTGCTCCTTTAACGCCTGGTAATTATATATTTCGCCATTGAAGATAATGGTAAGATCGTCTTTGGTGAGTGGCTGGTTCGATCTTTGATCAAGGTCAATGATGGATAATCGTTGATGGGCAAAACAAACATTTTGATGCAGCCAGTAGTTCTGGCTATCGGGCCCGCGATGCTGCTGGGTTGTATTGGCAAGCGAAGCCATACCTGCGGGGTCGTTAAAGTTGATAAATCCTGCTATGCCACACATCTTTATTTGCTGTTTACGATATCGTTAATGATAGAAAATAATTTTTTTTCAAAAATGTCAAGGGTATATTTCTCATAGAATTCCTTATTGGCACATTCCGCCATGCTTTTTGTTGCCTGCGGGTCGCTTGCGAGTTGATGAAGCAGGTCGGCCCATGCTCCCGGATCCTGGCTGTCAATAAGTTTGCCGTTTACGCCGTCCTTAATCATATCAGGTATCGCTCCTGTATAGGTGGAAACCGTTACCAAAGAGCATTGCATCGCTTCAAGAATAGTTAATGGAAATGCATCGTTAACCGTTGGAAATACAAAATAATCGGCTGCGCAAAGCGCGCTAAACTTTTCATCTCCGTATAGGGGGCCGGCAATATGCACTTTGCCGGCGATACCATTCCCGGTAACAAAGGATTTTGCTTCTTCAATGGTAATATCGCCGCTATTTCCAATGGCAATTGCTGTAAAGTCCATCTTCCTTTCTTCCAGTACTTTCATTGTTTCTAGGAAAAGCATAACGCCCTTGGCTTTATAGAAATTAGAAAGAAAGAGATATACTGGAATGTCATTCGATTTTTTTATGGGCAAATGATTGTTAACGGGAATAGCACAATGAAGGATATAATATTTCCCTGAATGGATACGCTGAATATCGGAATATAACCGTTCTGCCAAACAAACAGGGAAGGTCTTTCTAAAAACCAGTTTGTATAACCACCTGTTCCAGCCATTTTTGCCGGCATGTTGTGCTACTCCCTGCCCCTGTAGGTGCAATGCCAGCTTAGCGCCACTTGCTTTAATTAACATAACATACAATGCATCCCTGTAAAATGCCGGTCCCGACGGTGCAAAATTATAATAAACAAAATGGGGACGTAAAACAAGGAGCTTCCAAAACAAGCGGAAAGCAAAAACAGGTATTAAAAGTATTTTCTTAAATGATATTTTTCCAATGTCGGCTACTACGTCTGCAAATTGCAAAGGCAATACCGTGGTACTGAATGCATCCTTTATCATTTTACTGCCCACAATGTAACTGTTGATCAATGAAGCGCCGTGAACGGGGGG
>CAYMKT010000083.1:0-15150 GCA_964391065.1 uncultured Terrimonas sp.
TGTGACCCCGCAGAGACTCGAACTCTGGACCCGCTGATTAAGAGTCAGCTGCTCTACCAACTGAGCTACGGAGTCGGTTGGTGGAGGGCAAAAATATCAAATAGTTTGCTATTCTCCCATTTCCGGTTAAATATCATATCCTGCCAATCCCTTTTTCTTTATTTAATTTGCAATCGCGATGTCTAAAAACCATAAAGTGAAGCTGGTGGAATGCCCCCGCGATGCGATGCAGGGCTGGCCCCATTTTATTCCTACCTCAAAAAAAATTGAATACATCAACAGCTTACTGAAGGTAGGTTTTGATACCATCGACTTTGGCAGCTTCGTTTCTCCCAAAGCCATTCCCCAAATGGCCGATACGCACGAAGTAGTAGCAAAACTGGATATCCCGGCCAACGGCACCAAACTGCTCGCGATTGTGGCCAACGAACGGGGCGCCAGGGAGGCGACGCAATACGATGGAATTGACTGCCTGGGTTTTCCTTTTTCTGTTTCGGAAACGTTTCAACTGCGCAATGCCAACAGCACTATATCGGAGTCATTAGCCAGGGTGGAAGCCATACAGGCGCTTTGCATACAATACAAAAAGCAACTGGTATTATACTTGTCCATGGCTTTTGGAAACCCTTATGGCGATGTATACAATGAAGATGTTGTTTTTACCTGGGCAAACAGCATGGCAAAGCTGGGAATTACAGTGATATCGTTGGCCGATACCGTAGGACTGGCAACACCCGAACAGGTAGCACGCGTTACCCGCCATGTAATCGATGCCTTGCCAAATATTGAAATTGGCGTGCATCTGCATTCTACCCCCATTCACCGGGCACATAAAATTGATGCTGCGTTACAGTCCGGCTGCCGGCGTTTTGACGGCGCTTTAATGGGTATTGGCGGTTGCCCGATGGCCAACGATGAACTGGTAGGCAATATGGATACCGAACAAATGATCGCTTATTTTTCTACATTGCAACTGTGCGATGATATTGATACCTCCGCTTTGCAGCAGAGTATCAGCCTCGCACAATCAACTTTTGTATAGTATGAGCAACTTCAGGTTAGCGTTTAGTACAACTCCGTTTCCATATAAAATCAATCACCGGCATTCGCTCTTTTTATCGGGTTCCTGCTTTACGGAGCATATTGCCAAACAACTCCAAAACAATAAATTTACCACCATTGAAAACCCCAACGGCATTCTTTTCAATCCCATAAGCATCTGCGCTTCGCTTACATCCTATATGGAGCAAAAGGTTTACACAGCGGATGATCTTTTTTATTACAACGAACTGTGGAACAGTTGGGATCACCACAGCCGGTTTTCGCATCCCGATCAGCAAGCCGCTTTGCAGGGCATTAATGGTTCGCAGCAAAAAGCCCATGATTTTTTAAAACAGGCCGACTGGCTGATCCTTACCCTGGGATCCGCTTTCGTGTATGAATGGATGGACAAGTCATCTGCCCTGTATCCCGCAAAGGGTAGGAGCAATAATATTGTAGCCAATTGTCATAAAGTGCCCGCAGCACATTTTAAAAAAAGATTACTCAGCGTGGAAGAAGTATTAACGGCATTGGATAACCTAACCTACCGGTTATTTCTTTTCAACCCCAAAATCAAAATCATTTACACCATCAGTCCGGTACGTCACGCCCGGGATGGCTTTGTGGAGAATAATAAGAGTAAGGCGGTGCTTATACAGTCGGTTCATCACATGGTTGAAAAATTTGAAAAGTTGTATTATTTTCCGGCGTATGAACTGGTGCTCGACGACCTGCGCGATTACCGTTTTTATGCAGAAGATATGGTGCATCCCAATTACCTCGCCACCAATTATGTGTGGGAGCAATTTACTACGGCTTGTATTGATCCGTCTGCATATCCGCTCATGAAAGAGATGGAAAAAATAAACATCGCCATCAAACACCGGCCGTTTAACCCGGAGTCTGCACAACACCGCCAGTTTTTAAGCAATCATCTTGATAAAGTAAAAACATTGCAGGCAGCCTATCCCTTCCTCAATTTTACGGAAGAATTGAATTATTTTAAAGGCAGCTAAACTTCCTTTCTTAAAATTTCCAACGGCGGTATATTCACTACACCGCGGCTGTTAAACAATCCTATTGCCACTGTAAGCAGCGATACGGAGAGAAAAAGGACGAGCATCGGTAAAAATGACGGAGTAAAAGCAGCATCGAATGTAAACCTGGCTAAGGCCCAACTGCCTGCCAACGACAATAATATCCCGGTTCCGGCAGCCAGCGCACCCAGGAAAAAATATTCCAACCCGGTAATAAAAAGCAATTGTGCGCGGCTGGCGCCCAGTGTACGCAACAATACACTCTCATGCATGCGCTGGTACTTGCTCACATATACCGAGGCAATTAAAACGATAAGTCCGGTTACGATGCTGAAGGCGGCCATAAACCGTATTACAAAGCCAATCTTGCCCAATACCTCGTCGAGCACTTTTAATATCAAACCCAAATCAATGATCGACACGTTGGGGAATTCCCGCACTACGTCCTGCTGAAATACCGCCGATGTGTCGTTAGATGGCACACGGGTAACCAGCACATGAAATTGAGGTGCGGTTTCCAATATGCCCGGCGGAAAAATAACCCTGAAATTGGTTTGTACCCTGCGCCAGTCTACCTCCCTGAAGCTGCCAATGATCGTGGGAAGCAACATGCCTTGTACATTAAACACAATACTATCGCCAACGGATACCTTCAATCGCTGCGCATAGCCTTCTTCCATGGAAATAAAGATGGTGTCGCCGGGAGTATAGGCCCTGTTTGGCAACCTGCCGGCAGTTAGTTTTTCGGTATTGGTGAGTGAATCGCGGTAGGTAACCCGCAATTCTCCTTCAAATGCCCTGGCGGGTGGACCCTTTACACTATCTTTTTTTGCTGCCGCAGCATTCTTTCCATTAATTTCTTCTATGCGCATGGTAACGATAGGCACCTCCTGGTAAATGGGCAGATGGTAGGAATTCGCCAGTTTCGCTACGCCTTCTTTCTGACCGGTTTGTATATCAAACAGCACCATATTGGGCTGGTTATTGCTGGCGCTCATCGATACGCGGCTCATCAGGATATCCTGTATAAAATAAAGCGTACCTATGAAAAGCGTGCCGAGTCCAATGGTTACAATAAGCAATATGGTTTGATTATTGGGTCGGTATAAGTTGGCAAATCCCTGCCGCCATAAATAACTCCAGGATGCCGGGAAGAACCGGCGCACCGCGGCCCGCAACAGCAGTGCTACACCCGTAAGCAGCAAAAAGGCCACTACAATGCCCGCGGTAAAAACAAAAGCCTGTGCCCAGCTTTGCATTTGTAGCCGCGTAAATAAAACGATAAACAGGAGTATTACTACAAATAAAAGTATCTGCAGCGGGTTGCGCCAAATAGGAACACGTTCAACAGAAACCCTTAAAGTATAGAGCGGAGAAATATTACGGATAGAAAGCAATGGTAATAAACCAAAAAGGAAGGAGATGATAATGCCAAGCCCAACACCTTTGGCTATAGCGATCCATGAAATGGAGGTGCTTATTTGCACGGGCAGCATATCTTTCAATACATAGGGTAAAAACTGTTGGGTAGCTGTTCCCAATGCCGCTCCGGCCAATGCACCTATGAAACCCAGTACAGTGATCTGTATCAGGAAAATCAAAAAAGTCTGGTTGGTACTGGCCCCCAAACAACGCAGTATGGCAATAGCAGCTATTTTTTCGCGGATATAAATATGAATGGAACTGGCGATACCAATGCAACCTAATAGTAAAGCGATGAATCCTATCAGGGTAAGGAACTGTGAAAGATCTTCGAATTGTCTGCCGGCATCTCTCTTACGGCTTTCCGCTGTTTCATAGTCGAGTCCTTCTTTTTCAAGCGGTTCGGTAATGGCGGCAAGCTGATCTTTCATCCTGCCGTCCGCATCGTACTTAAAATAGTAACTATAAGTAAACCTGCTCCCTTTTTGTAAAAGCCCGGTTTGTTCGAGGTATGGATAGGGAATGTAAACCGGTGGCGCAATGGTGGTAGAAAGCCCGGTGCGCCCCGGCGCCTGTGTAAGCATGCCGGCTATGGCAAAGGTTACTTCCCCTACGCGTATGGAGTCGCCCACTTTTGCATCAAACTGCAGCATCAGGGTTTTGTCGACCAGCGCTTCCCTTGCCTCACGGAAACGGATACCTGCATCTGCCGGAGTCGTCTCCAGTTGGCCATAGTAGGGGTAACCGCCTTCGAGGGCCAGCACCTGCACCAATCTTGTTCCATTACGTTTTGTAAAATATACCATGGAAGCAAACCTGCACTCCTTCGACCGCTGATCGCCCAGGGTGTCTACCATTTGCTGTATGCTGCTGTCGGCCGCTTTATTGCTTTCGATAGCCAGGTCGGCGCCTAATAATGTTTTTGCCTGGTTGTCGATATCATTTCTTACATGGTCGCCCAGTGAAAAAATGGCCACCAAAGCCGCGACCCCGAGTACAATGGAAGCCATGAACAACATCAACCGGGAACGGTTTCTCCGGCTGTCGCGCCAGGCCATGGTTAATAGCCAGGGAATATCCAGTCGTTTTTTTGATAAAGGCTGTTGGTTATTCATGCATGATTTTTATACGGCCATTATCGTGTTGCCCGTGCGTTCGTCTGAAATAATATTGCCGCCTTTTAACCGGATAATGCGCTGCGCGCTTTGTGCCAGGTCGGCATTATGGGTAACAATAATTAACGTGGTGCCTGCTTCCTTATTCAATTCAAAAAGCAAGGGTACAATCTTGCCGCTGGTTTCGTCATCCAGGTTGCCGGTAGGTTCATCGGCAAACAATATTTTAGGGTTGGTAGAAAAAGCCCGCGCTATCGAAACCCTTTGCTGCTCGCCGCCCGACAATTGTAACGGATAATGATGCATGCGGTCGGCCAGCCCTACTTTTTCAAGTAATGTAATGGCGCGCGGCCGGATATTTTTTTCACGCTGTAATTCCAATGGTACCATCACGTTTTCCAAAGCTGTGAGGGTAGGCATCAACTGAAAATTCTGGAAAATAAAGCCGATATTCCGGTTACGCATAAACGCTCTTTCGTCTTCGCTCATATCATCCAGCTTCAGTTCATTTAACACTACCGTGCCGGTGCTTGCCCTGTCTAATCCCGCGCATAAGCCCAATAGCGTGGTTTTACCACTTCCGGATGGTCCTACAATAGCCACAATAGAACCCGCTTCCACCTCAAAGCTGATGTTGTGCAGCACGGTGAGTTGTTTCGATCCGCTGGTATAGGTCTTACTTACATTATCTACACTGAGTATCGTATACATTGGTTTATTTTATTTTTTCCGGCTACCACTTTGTTGATGAAGCGCTGAAATGATGAACCCGATCAAATTACTATCTTTCATTAAGCATTATTTAAATTACTGTATTTTTAGTTTATACTTAACAGCTCTGTAGTATAAAATAGTAATATGATGTTGTATATAAAGAGATATGCTGTATGGATTGCAGTTATATTGTGCGCGGCTTGTACCAACTCAGGCAATCCTTCCAATGAACGGCGAAAGGAAACCTCAAATTCCGGACAGCAAACAGCAGATTCATCGCAAAATGAAAAAACAGCAGATAGCAACAATTCCGCATTGAAAAATATTGTTTTTTTTGGTAACAGTCTTACTGCAGGCTATGGGGTTGATCTTTCCGAAGCCTATCCTGCATTAATACAGGCTAAGATCGATTCATTACAATTGCCGTATAAAGTGATTAATGCGGGACTGAGTGGCGAAACCACGGCTGGTGGTAACAGCAGGATAGACTGGATACTGAAGCAGCCCGTAGCTGTTTTTGTACTGGAGTTAGGGGGCAATGATGGTTTGCGGGGCATTCCGCTTGGGGAAACCGCTAAAAACCTGCAGGAAATATTAGATAAGGTAAAAGAAAAATATCCGCAGGCAAAACTCATGCTGTCAGGGATGCGTGTACCCCCGAATATGGGAAAGTCATACAGCGATAACTTTCATAAGATTTTTATTACGTTAGCCAAGTCCAATAAAATCGCGTTTCTCCCTTTCTTGCTGGAAGGCGTGGGTGGCGAAGCGGCGCTGAATCAGGCGGATGGTATTCACCCCACTGCTGCGGGACATCAAGTGGTGGCCGGGAATGTGTGGGCTGTACTGAAGGATTTACTCTAAAAAGGAGTTTGACCGTTAAGAACTATCCGGCATCAATCATCATCCCACTATCTCCGCACAATATTAGTTACCTTTGATTAGCTAATAATACCAGGAAAACATAGGCTATGGCTACATTTTCTGAACTCATTAATGGCGACAAACCCGTGCTGGTTGATTTTTACGCCACCTGGTGCGGTCCCTGTAAAATAATGACGCCTATTTTGGAATCGTTGAAAAGAAATATAGGGGATGCCGCTACCGTTATTAAAATAGACGTAGATAAGAATACCCAGGCTGCAGGCGCATACCAGGTACAGGGTGTGCCTACACTGATATTATTTAAACAGGGAAAAGTGCTGTGGCGCCAGTCTGGTGTGGTGCCGGAACATCAGCTCAAACATATCATCAGTCAACATACCAACCATGCATAAATTATTTCTTTTCCCTATTGCGGCGGCCCTGTTTTTTTCATGCGGTGTGCTGGCGCAACAGGAAAACGTAAAGGTTCTCCCGCCCAAAGCGTTTCAGCAGGAATTGGAATCCGCAACTGCCAAACAATTGATTGACGTGCGCACCCCGCAGGAATTTCAGTCGGGACATATTGCCATGGCAAAGAATATCAACATTTACGATGCCGATTTTAAGGCTCAGCTCGAAAAGTTGAACAGGGAACAACCGGTATATGTATACTGCAAAGTGGGCGGTAGGAGTGCGAAAGCGGCCGAAACGTTACAGGAACTGGGCTTTAGCCATATCTACGATCTGGAAGGAGGAATGATGGCCTGGGAGAGCAGCAACCTGCCGGTAACCGCTGGTGAAAAAGCAAAAGGCCAACAGGATGGCGTTAGCGCTGCTGATTTTGATCAACTAATCGCGGAGAATAAAGTGTTGCTGATTGACTTTTACGCCCCCTGGTGCATTCCGTGTAAAGAAATGGAGCCTTCTTTAAATAAACTTGCCAAAGAATATGAAGGAAAGGTTACTTTTTCGCGTATCGACCTGGATAAAGCTAAGCCTCTTGCGCGGGAACTGAATATTGAAAGCATTCCTGTGATCGCGGTGTATAAAAATGGAAAAGAATTAAAACGCGTTACGGGGTTTCAAACCACAAGTCAGCTCCGGAAACTGATTAAGTATTTACTGGAGGGCTAAAAAGTAAGGTACTTTACGATTTTGGAAGGAAGAGCAGGCCAGAATGATCCTTTTCACGGTATTCCCGTCTATTTTTTGCATAATTCTTTTATCGGCAGCCGGCTGGCGGTTTCGTACTTTTGCGCCATGCCAGAGAAATCATATGCTATTCCAGACATACTTACGCGCTTGCAGATTGATGCCCTCAACGAAATGCAGATCGCGTCAATCGAAGCCAATGAAAAGCATGATGAAGTGATTCTGCTCTCGGCCACCGGTTCGGGAAAAACACTCGGTTTTTTATTACCGCTATTGCCTTTACTGGATTCAGACGATAAAAAAACGCAGGCCCTTATCGTTGTGCCCTCCCGGGAACTGGCGCTCCAGATAGAAAAAGTGTTTAAATCCCTCGGCACTTACCACAAGGTATCATGCTGTTATGGTGGACATCTTCGCGAAACAGAAGAAAATAACCTGGTGCAGCCCCCGGCGCTGATTATCGGTACCCCTGGCCGGCTGGGCGATCATATCCGCCGCGGCAATATTACTACCGGTACCATTAAAACGTTGGTGCTGGACGAATTTGATAAATCACTGGAATCCGGTTTTCAGGAAGAAATGGCTTTTATCATCAATGCTTTGCCCGCACTAAAAAAACGCATACTCACTTCCGCAACCGAAGCCGTAGACATTCCGGATTTTATTGGGTTGAAAAACCCGGTACGACTTAATTTTCTCACGGATGCAAATGATAACCCGGAAAAACTGGCATTTAAAATTGTACACAGCAAGGACAAAGACAAGGTGGATACCTTGTTCAGACTGATCTGCAATTTGGGCAATCGCTCCACCATTGTGTTTTGTAATCACCGGGAGTCAGTGGAACGCACCAGCGAATATTTAACCCAACAAACCATTACCAATGTTTTTTATCACGGGGCAATGGAACAGCAGGAAAGAGACAGCGCTTTGTGTAAATTCAGGAATGGTACTTCCAATATATTGGTCACCACAGATCTTGCCGCAAGGGGGTTGGATATACCGAATATCCGCTATATCATTCATTTTCACCTGCCGCATACGGAAGAAATGTTCATTCACCGCAACGGAAGAACGGCAAGGATGGAGGCCAGCGGCACCGCTATTCTTATTCTTTCGCCTGAGGAAAAGCGACCAGCGTATGTTCCTGCAGATACCGAAGAAATTCATTTGCCTGAAAATTACCAGTTACCCGAAAAACCCAAATGGTCAACCCTGTTTATCGCGGCCGGTAAAAAAGATAAAGTAAATAAAGTGGACATTGTGGGGTTCCTGGGCAACCAGGGAAAGCTGAAAAAAGAAGATATAGGCTTGATTGAAGTGAAAGATTTTTTCTCTTTTGCCGCGGTGAGAAAAGTTAAAATGGGTGAAACATTGCGACTGATTAAAGATCAAAAGATAAAAAACAAGAAAGTTAAAATCGACATCGCAAAATAAATATACAGGATCGTTTCAAACAACTCAATCTATTAAATGTGGAATTCATGCTGTATAAATATCAAATGATGGATGTAAAAAAAATACTGGGCGCTATTGTTTTGTTTTTAAACACGTTAATGGCTTTTTCGCAAGAACAGAATCTGAAATTATGGTATAAGGCTCCGGCAGATGCATCGGTAAAAGATGTAGACAATGGCTGGAAGAATGATGAAGAGTGGTTAAAAGCGCTGCCTGTAGGCAATGGGTTTATTGGAGCCATGGTATTTGGCGATGTTAACAAAGAAAGGCTGCAACTAAACGATAAAACGCTGTGGAGTGGCAGCGTTGCAGACAATGACAATCCCGATGCTTTTGCCTCGTTGCAGGAAATCAGGAACCTGCTGTTTGCCGGTAAGTACAAAGAGGCTACCGAACTTACCAATAAAACACAGGTGTGTAAAGGAGCAGGCTCAGGTAACGGTAACGGCTCAACGGTACCCTTTGGCTGCTTTCAAACCCTGGGTGACCTTTGGATCGATTTTAAGGCGAAAGGATCATACAAAAATTATTACCGCGATCTCGATATCATTAATGGTATTGCTGCTGTGCAGTACGAACAAAATGGAACGCAGTTCAGGCGCGAAGTTTTTGCCAGCTTTCCCGCTAAGGCATTGATTGTGCACCTCACTGCCTCAAAAGCCCAGGCCCTTTCTTTTACGCTGGATATTAACCGCCCGGAAAGATATGCGGTTACAACGCAGCAAAACAGCCTGGTAATGAAAGGCGCCATGAGCAATGGTACGGGTGGCGAAGGCATGCAATATAAAGTATCGGTAACTCCTTTGCTCAAAGGCGGAAGGCTCTCAGCAGTTGGTAATACACTGGAAATATCGAACGCCGATGAAGTGACATTAATAATAACCTCCGGTACCAATTATCGTTTGCATTATCCCGACTATATGAATGCCGGTTATGAAGCTGAGCTCGATAGGGTTACTGCCAATGCCGTTCGTCAAAGCTATGCCACGCTGCGGCGGGAGCATATTGATGATTTCTCTTCCTTCATGAAACGCGTAACACTTCAACTGGGCGACAAAGGAAACGCTGTTCTGCCAACAGATGAACTTTTGCAGAAGAATAAGCAATCACAAAATGAGCAGCAGTTATATGCCCTGTATTTTCAATACGGGCGGTATTTATTACTGTCGTCATCCCGCAGTGGAAGTTTGCCTGCCAATCTCCAGGGTATGTGGGCTAATAAAATACAAACGCCATGGAATTGCGACTATCATACCGATGTAAATGTGCAAATGAATTACTGGCCGGTGGAAGTCACCAATCTTTCTGAAAGTCACCTGCAGTTAACCGAACTGATTGCATCGTTGCAGCAACCCGGTACAAAAACTGCCGCTACACAGTATCATGCCGGCGGCTGGGTAATGCATCCCATCACCAATGTGTGGGGCTTTACGGCTCCCGGTGAGCACCCCAGTTGGGGATTGCATGTGGGCGCCAGCGCCTGGCTGAACCAGCATTTGTGGGAGCACTACGCATTTACAAAAGATGTTGCTTACCTGCGCAAAGTATTTCCAATATTGGTTTCGGCTTCCGTTTTTTACCTCGATTGGCTGGTGAAAGATCCGGTTTCAGGAAAATTGGTATCTGGTCCTGCGGCCTCTCCCGAAAATAGTTTTTTAGCGCCGGATGGCAGCAATGCAAGTATCAGTATGGGGCCTTCACACGATCACCAGGTGATTTACGATTTGTTCAATAACACATTAATGGCTGCCGCCGAATTGGGAATAAAAAATGAAGAGATTGATCAAATAAGGCGGGCGATACTGCAAATTCCTTCTCCTGCCATTGGTTCCGGTGGAAGGTTAATGGAATGGAGCCGGGAATTTAAGGAGTTGGAACCCACACATCGCCACGTGTCGCATTTGTTTGCTTTGTATCCCGGCCACCAGGTATCTTACTATAAAACGCCGGCATTGGCACAAGCAGCCAAAAAATCGCTTGAAATGAGGGGAGATGGTGGAACAGGCTGGTCGCTGGCCATGAAAGTGAGTTTCTGGACAAGACTGCATGATGGCGATCATGCGCTCAAACTCCTCAACCGTTTATTACATCCTGTGCGTTCAAGCGATGTGGAAATGAGCAATAGTGGCGGCACTTATGATAACTTGTTTTGTGCGCATCCGCCGTTTCAGATCGATGGTAACTTTGGCGCAACCGCAGGCATTGCCGAGATGTTAGTGCAGAGCCATGAGGATTTTATTGAATTGCTACCAGCCCTTCCGGGCGCCTGGAAAGATGGACTGGTGAAGGGATTGTGCGCAAGAGGTGGGTTTGAGCTGAGCCTGCAATGGAAGGAAGGTAAAATAACACAAGTGGTATTGCTTTCAAAAAAAGGCGGTATAGCCAGGGTGAAGTATGGGGATAAAGAACAAAGCCTGGAAACGATACCAGGTAAAACATATGACCTCAATGGCTTAATGAATTAAAAATAAATAAATGCGTACTTTGCATGATATAATCAACCGTAAGAATAGCATATCATGGCTATAGAAGATATACGATCGTTTATTCCTCAAAGTGCGCCATTTATAATGGTGGATGAATTGGTAGCCGCAGGAGATTTAACGGCAACAACCCGGTTCAGGGTAAGGCCCGATAATCTTTTTATTAAAAACGGGCGGCTTACAGAGCCTGCGCTCATAGAAAATATGGCGCAAACGGCGGCGGCAAGGATTGGATTTATTTGCAGGGAAAAAAATGAACCGGTGCCGGTTGGGTTTATAGGGGCTGTTCAAGACCTCGAAGTTATGGACTTGCCTGCAATTGGCGATGAACTGGAAACTGAAATTATGATCAAAAACCAGGTGTTTGATGTTACCATTATTACCGGTAAAGTGGTTTGTAAAAACAAATTATTAGCCCAATGCGGGATGAAAATATTTCTTCAACCAAACAATCAATAATAAATCTCGATTAGTATGAAACAGACAACTATCAAAGGCTGGTTATTGGTTACTGCAATAACAATTTCAGCCGTACAGCAACTTTCTGCCCAAACACTAAAGGAGTTTTTTAATTCTTCTGATGTGCCCATGACTTATCTTGGAGTTGATTTCACCAAAGCAAAAGTGCTTAACGATGTTACGCTAAGCGCTACTGATATTCGCGACAAAAACTATCCCGCAATTAACCAGGTAATCGTAAATGAGCCTAAAAAATTTGATTTTCCAAAAACATTCAGCAAAACCAATGTTACAAATGAAATTAGTTTTGTGAATGAAAAGAATGCAAAAACAGATGTAGAGAAAATCATTGAGTCAGGCGCCGACGAAGTGCATCTTAAAGAATCGGATATTGCATCTATTGTTAAAGGATATAATTTTGGTGACAAAAAAGGCATAGGGGTGATGTTTATTATGGAAACCATGAACAAAGCTTCGGCGCAGGCGGCCATGTATGTAACTTTTATTGATATGGCATCCTCTAAAGTATTACTTACCGAAAGGATGACCGCAAAAGCGGCAGGGTTTGGATTCAGGAATTACTGGGCGAAAACAGTATATGAAGTGATGAACGATATTAAAAAATCAAAGTATAAAGATTGGAAAGCAAAAGCTGGCTAAGTTAAGTGATGGCTACGATCATGGAAAAAACGAATGATGGAGAAAACCTTATCGGGGAAAATTGAAATAAATGTACGGTTTAATGAAGCTGATCCACTGGGTATAGTATGGCATGGGCACTATATACGCTACTTTGAAGATGGTAGGGAAGCGTTTGGTAATGAACATGGTATTGGGTATCTCGACTTTTACAGGCAGGGTCTTATTATTCCGATAGTAAGCATCCAATGCGATTTTAAGCGATCGTTGAAATACGGAGAAAGGGTTGTGGTGGAAACCATTTATGTTCCCTGCGAAGCGGCCAAATTGAAGTTTGAATACCGGTTATTCAATGCGTCAACTCATCAGTTGGTGGCCGCAGGAAGTTCGGTCCAGGTGTTTTTAGACAAAGAGAGCTCGTTGCTCCAACTCACTAATCCTCCTTTTTTTGAAGCCTGGAAAGTAAAGCACGATTTGATTTAATTGTAATTAGCCCATGAAGCCGGTTTTTATTATTGCTGATAACATCGTATCACCCCTGGGATTGACCACAAATGAAAATTTCAATTTGTTGAAAAAAAATGTTTCAGCAATACAGGAACACCATAATCCCGGCATGGCTTCTCGCACTTTTTATGCCAGTCTCTTTAGCGGGAATGAAGATTTCGAATCTGTACGTAACAGGGAGGCCTATACGAAATTTGAGCGCTTGCTTATCGCGTCCGTTCAGCAGGCTTTATCGGAAACTGCTGTGGATATTATCCACGCCAGAACTGCTTTAATCATTTCTTCAACAAAAGGTAATATTAGTCTTATTGAACATGAACCGGTAGATGCGGCTTTGGTCAATCGCATTTCATTGTCTGCATCAGCAAAACTGGTGGCTGATTATTTTCATTTTAACACGGTTCCTGTTGTGGTTTCGAATGCCTGTATTTCCGGACTGGTGGCGCTTATTACCGGGCTGCGCCTGCTGCAATCGGGTAGTTACGATCATGTGGTGGTAACGGGAGCCGATATTATCACACAATTCATCCTGTCGGGATTCGAATCCTTTCACGCTGTAAGCGATGCGCCCTGCAAACCTTTTGATGCGGGTCGTAATGGCATCTCGCTGGGAGAAGCCGCCGCTACGATTATCCTTTCTACGCAGAAGCCGCCGGGTAAAGATTGCATACAGCTTTTGGGTGGGGCTGTGAGTAATGATGCCAACCATATATCAGGCCCTTCGCGAACGGGCGAAGAATTGAGCCTGGCTATTGAAGCCGCTATACAGGAGGCTGCCATTGATAAAGCTGCTATTGATTTTATTTCTGCGCACGGAACGGCTACCCTGTATAACGACGATATGGAATCTAAAGCCATCACACTTTCGGGATTGAAGGATGTGCCGGTTAACAGTTTAAAAGGATTTTACGGGCATACTTTAGGTGCGGCTGGTTTAATAGAAACGGTTGCCTGTGTTCAATCATTAAAAGAAAATATTATTTTGCCCACCCATGGATTTGAGGAGCCGGGAACAACATCGCCGCTGAGGGTGAGTAATGTTTTGCAGGAGGGTGAATACCATACCTGCCTTAAAACGGCGTCGGGATTTGGGGGGTGTAATGCAGCCATCGTGCTGCAAAAATCAGTTTAATTTTTAACCATTACTTAAGCTTATTTTATTACATGAAGTTTTTTAAGAAAGATCATAAAACCGCTATTGAGGCAAAAGGACTTGCTCAGTTCATTGCATTTGGACCGCTTGTATTTCAGGTGAGTAAAGTAATGCGCGACACCGGTATCCTGAAAGTAATCGAAGATGCCGCTTCCGAAGGAATAACCATAGAAGATATTGTAAGCAAAGTGAAGCTTCCGCACTACGGCGTACGAGTGCTGCTGGAATCTTCTCTGGGTATCGGCCTTATTGTGGTTAACCATGAGAAGTATACGCTCAGCAAAACAGGATACTTTATTTTGCACGATCCGCTTACACGGGTAAATATGGACTTTGTGCATGATGTGTGTTACAAAGGTCTTTTTCATTTGGGTGCAAGCATTGAAACCGGTAAACCTGAAGGATTGAAAGAGCTGGGCGACTGGCCTACCATTTATGAAGGACTTTCGCAATTACCCGCCCACATTCAAAAAAGCTGGTTCGCTTTCGATCATTTTTTTTCCGATACTGCATTTCCCGACGTTATCAAACATGTATATAAAGACGGCATTAAAAATATACTCGATATCGGCGGCAATACCGGCAAATGGGCTATAGCCTCAACCCAATACGATCCTGATATACATATTACGATCATGGACTTACCCGGACAACTGAATATGGCTGAAAAAAGAATGGAAGAACTCGGGCTCCGGGACAGGGTATCTTTTTATCCCGCAAATTTATTAGATGAAACCCAGCCTTTCCCAAAGGGGTTTGATGCCATATGGATGAGCCAGTTTTTGGATTGTTTTTCAGAAACCGAAATTGTTTCTATCTTAAAAAGATGTGCTGATGCTATTGATAACGATGGGTATGTATTGATACTGGAAGCGTTCTGGGACACACAGCGGTTCGAAACCGCGGCTTTTTGCCTTCAGCAAACCTCTATCTATTTTACTGCTTTAGCCAATGGAAATAGCCAGATGTACGACTCGCGTGTATTTAAAAAATGTATTGAGGATGCCGGTTTTGAAATTGCGGAGCAGGTAGATGGAATTGGGTTGAGCCATACGTTGATGAAATGCAGGAAGAAGAAGACAAATGTGGGAATGTGAGGAATGTGG
>CAYMKT010000083.1:15250-16517 GCA_964391065.1 uncultured Terrimonas sp.
TTATAAAATACGTATGCAAACAGAAAAAACAGATGTATTGGTTATCGGGGCAGGACCCGCGGGAACCGTTGCTGCATCTATAGTTCACCAGTCAGGCTTTAAGGTTCGTATAGTTGAAAAGCAAAAATTCCCCCGCTTTGTTATCGGCGAAAGCCTGTTGCCGCGCTGCATGGAAGCGTTGGAAGAAGCAAAGTTCCTGGATGCGGTAAAAGCAAAGGGCTTCCAGGAAAAGAACGGGGCTAAGTTTGTAAAAAATGGAAAAGTTTGCGACTACCAGTTTGCCGACCAGTATACCCAGGGCTGGAAATGGACCTGGCAGGTTACCCGCGCCGATTTTGATGCAACCCTGGCCAACACCGTTGAAAAAATGGGAGTTCAAATTGACTACGAAACCTCCGTTACGCATATTGCATTCAACGATGATGGAAAATCGGTAACCACCGTTGAAGACAGCAGTGGAAATAAAAAATATATTGAAGCACGTTTTATTATTGATGGCAGCGGTTATGGGCGTGTGATCCCCCGTTTGTTTAATATGGAAAAGCCATCTAACCTGCCACCGAGAAAAGCAGTGTTTGCGCATACGGTGGATACAAAACGGGCGATGGCCGATGAACCTGACCGCATTACGATCGTAGTGCATGAAAAAGCGGTATGGATATGGATCATTCCTTTTTCAACCGGTATTACATCCGTAGGATATGTGGGCGACCTTGAATTTTTTGACAGGTTTCCCGGAACTCCCGAAGAAAAGTTCCGTGCTATGCTCGCAGCAGAGCCCGACATAAAGGAAAGGTTTAAAGACGTAGAACTATTATTTGAACCCAGAACGCTTCAGTCCTGGTCCTCTACAACGGATTGTTTTTTTGGAAACGGATTTGTACTAACCGGAAACGTGACGGAGTTCCTGGATCCGGTGTTTTCTTCCGGTGTTACGCTTGCCACCGTTTCCAGCCAGCTTGCAGGCAAACTGGTTATCCGTAAATTAAAAGGAGAAGATATAGATTGGGAGAAAGAGTATATGGACATCATGATGCAGGGAGTAAATACTTTTCGTTCCTACGTTATGGCCTGGTATGAAGGTACGCTCGACACTATTTTTTTTGCCGACGACCAGGATCCGCTTATAAAAAGGCAGGTATGTTCGGTATTGGCGGGATATGTGTGGGATATAACCAACCCTTATGTAAAGGATCATGAAACCGCTCTGCAAAAATTGGCCGGATTGATCGAAATGCGGGACAGTTTCAGGAAAACAAGAACAGAC
>CAYMKT010000084.1:0-7344 GCA_964391065.1 uncultured Terrimonas sp.
CTTAGAAAATCCTCCACCTTCATTCTTTTCTTCCCTTCAAGCTGCAACTCTTCCACTTCAATATACCCGTCGTTGCAGGCAAATCTTAAAAAATGTTTCCCATCTGTTTCGTGTTTGCCTGGTGGCAGAACCGGAGCAGTTTCTATTTTTTTGGACCGGAATATTTTTAAGGTTTTATTATCCAGCATGGTAAAGGCTCCCGGGTACGGTGATAACCCACGGATAAGATTATACACTTCCTGCACCGGTTTGTTCCAGTGTATACGGCAGGTTTCCGTAAATATTTTTGGAGCGTGAGTTGGCGGCCGGGCTGACAATTGCTGTGGATTTTCGTGTATTGTTCCACGTATGAGCCCGTCTATGGTTTGCACTAAGAGAGCAGCGCCGATCTCTTTCATACGGTCGTGCACTTCACCGGCGGTTTCATTCTCACCAATCGCCATACTTTCCTGTAACAATATATTTCCCGTATCGATTTCGTGCTGTAGTTTAAACGTAGTTACACCGGTTTGTTTTTCTCCATGAATCACCGCCCAATTAATGGGCGCCGCGCCGCGGTATTGAGGAAGCAGTGAGCCATGCACATTTACAGTACCCATCGGCGGCATGTTCCAAATTATTTCGGGCAGCATCCGAAAAGCAACTACAACCTGCAGATCTGCCTGTATAGCCCGTAATACCTCAACAAACTGCGGAGCTTTCAGCTTTTCCGGTTGCAGCAGTTGCATGTCATGCGCCAATGCATATTTCTTCACTGCACTTTCATTAAGCTTCATGCCCCTTCCCGAGGGTTTATCGGGAGCGGTAACCACCGCAGCGATATGATAACCCGCTTTGCGTAGCGCATCCAAAGATGCAACTGCAAATTCGGGCGTACCCATAAATACAATCTTTATATTTTCCCGATTCAAACCGGTATGCGATTGTTGCGACATGCTGATAAAAGTAAATAATACCTGTTGATAAGAAATTAAAAAATCATCATACTGCAGGTTTTGCGAGTATCCTGTTCCGGCGACCCGGAAATAACACCAGGACATAACAATTTTTTAAGAATGAACATGATACATTTGCCGGATTGATCAATCCATCAAATATCCTTAAAGTTTTGTAGAAAGATCAGGAATCATTTACCTTTCCGGCATTTTTTAATATTAACAAAACATATTTTATGCAACAGGCAAAAAAAGGAGATGTGGTAAGAGTGCATTACACAGGACGTTTAACAGATGGCAACCAGTTTGATTCATCTGCAGGACGTGAACCTTTGGAATTTACCCTAGGCGCCGGGCAAATGATTAAGGGGTTTGATATTGGTGTTGAGGGGATGGCAGTGGGTGATAAGAAAGTGATTAATGTAGCGCCGGAAGATGGTTATGGTTTAAGGAATGAAGAAGCCATTATAGCGTTTCCGGTAGAACACATTCCTGCAGATATGAAATTAGAACCGGGCATGCAGCTTACGCTTCAAAACCAGCAGGGTCAGCCCGTACCCGTTGTAGTTACGGAGGTAAAAGAGAAGATTGTTATTTTGGATGCCAATCATTTTCTTGCCGGAAAGGACATCGTGTTTGATGTTGAGTTAGTGGAAATCGTTTAGCAGATCATACCCAAAAAGAAGAAGCGAAGAGGTTACCTTTTTCGCTTTTTTTATACCCACTCAAAATTTTCAGAACGGGGTATTTTATTAAATACCCCGGCAAATAATTCAGGCGGAGTTGCCAGCCGGCGTTTTTGAGTATTCATCCATGCTCCGTCAACAGTTATTACAGCGGCGAGCGTGTTGCCATTTATGTAAATGTGATGCTGCATCGTCCATCTTGATCCATCTTTCCTGGCTTTCAGCATCACCAGGTCAATCTCCATCTTGTCGCCAAATTTGATCTCTCTCTTAAATATACATTCTTCCCTGAACAGGATTGGACCCATATGATGCTCCTGCATGATGGCGGGTGTTAACCCGTGCTCCGTTAAAAAACACATACGCAGGTAAGCGCCAAAATCGTAGTATTTAGAATGCAGCATATGAAAATTAGGATCGAGATCGGCCCATCTTACTTCTGGATTCTTTTTATACACTTCCATGTTTAAATACAATTTATGCTCCGGCAAGTGAATGAAAACAATGTGCTGTTATAGTTATAGCCAACTGGGAGAAACAGCTTAAGCATTATACAAAAGCCGGTAATATTCATCTGCCATTCGTCCCGAATCGAAGCGGTATCGGGTATCGGCCATGCCGTTTTTCATTACCTGGCGCCATAAACCAGGACGCTCGTAATATAAAGGAAGGATTTCCTTTTCAAGTATTTCGTACAGGGTTGCCAGGTCGTAATCGTCCTGTTCCTGTAGGGTCATGTGGGCATAGTCGGCTTTGGGTATAACGAAGCCGTTGTGTCCATGATGAACAAATTCGGGTATCCAGCCATCGTCGGTAGAAAAATTTACCGCTCCGTTCATCGCAGCCGTCATACCGCTGGTACCGGATGCTTCGCGGGGTACCCGTGGATTGTTCAACCACAAATCGGCTGCCTGCTTTAACCGCTTACTCAATGTAAGCTCGTAACCTATACAAACCGCTACATTCTTATAGGCTTTACTCAAATTAACCAGGTAATTAAAATCGCTGATTGCGGGATAATCAACCGGGTAGGGTTTACCGGCCCAAATAATCTGCACCGGGTATTTTTGGCTCGCGAGCAGCGCTTCAAAACGATGCTTGTCGCGGGTAATTAAATCGGCTCTTTTATAGCCGGCAAAACGTCTCGCCCAAACTATGGTAAACACATTGGGGTCAAATAGTTTACCGGATTGATCGGCCACGGTATCAAAAGCTCTTTTCTTTAAGAACCATTTACGATCAATAAAGTTAGCATCGTTATTTTCTTCCGCAGCATAATACAATTGTTTGTCGGCCCAGTACCGCCAGTTTTGCGAATTGGTGATATGTATAATGGGACAAATATCCTGGTACCTGCTCCACATCGCCCGGCTTACATGCCCGTGCAGCTCACTAACGCCATTGGATAGCCGCGCAAAGCGCAATGCCGCCAACGAGTGATTGAACTGGTCATTTGTTATCCCGGTCAGTTTCCGTACTTCATCCAACGGAATACCGCAGAAATAGCTCATTTTCTGGCACAACTGAATGTCGTGCTTTTCATTTCCTGCTTCCTCCGGGGTATGTGTGGTAAACACCAGCCGCTTTTTCACTTCCGCCTTATTACCAAATTTTTTGTACAGGTAAAATGCAGCCGATATACCATGCGCCTCATTTAAATGGTACACTTCGGGATTAAACTTCAGTTCATCCATCAATCTGGCGCCACCCACGCCCAGCAATATGAATTGTGCCACTTTTGTAGCCACGTTGGCATCATACAGGCGATGGGTAATGGTTTGTGAAATATAATCGTTCTCGGGCAAATCAGTGCTTAGCAAAAACAAAGGCGCACTCCTGAAGGTTTCAGGGTTCAGGTAGTATGCTTTCACCCAAACCGGGTGATCGTGAATATTGATCTGGAACTTAATGTTGTGATCTTCCAGGAAGTTGTATATTTTTTCATTCCACTGCACCTGCAGGGTTTGATCCTGGTTGCGCGACTGGTCGTAATATCCGTATTTCCATAAAATACCTACTCCTATAAGATTTTGCTTTAGCTCATAAGCGCTCCGCATATGCGAGCCGGCCAAAAAGCCAAGTCCGCCGCTGTATATCTTGAGCGGTTGGTGAATCGCAAATTCCATTGAAAAATAGGCAACCCGCTTAGTATACTTTTCATCTATAGCGGTATAGGGTACTTTAAAATTATTAAATGAACTCATAGTATAAACTTTCCTTAAAAAATCGCCGCAATATAACTGGATTTTTTTAAACGGGATTATTTATCAATATCACGGCTTGTTATCTGTGAATTATGATAATCAACGCTCCATATATGACAAAACGCATTAACCTGGCAAAAAGATAGATCTACCCCAAAAAAATAGGGAAATGTTTAACACGCAGAAACCAATTACCGGTTGATGAGAACGGATTATTTAGACGGGTTCAGCCAGGCCGCCAGCCCCGGTAAAAAAGATGACTGCTACGCCCATTCTATAAAATTGATCTTTTCGAGGGGCTATAAGGACAGAACAGATTGCCCGTGACGGCTATGCAGGCTTTTCTTTCTTCGGTTCGATTTTCATATCCGGAAAAAAGGCTGCCAGCAGCATTAATAAAGCGCCAGATAAAACAAGATACAGTCCATATCTTCTTTCGGGACAGGTGCCCATTTCGCAACGGGCGTAAATTAAGAAATTACGCACCGCCCATGCAACGCCAAGCGCGCAGAAAAACCAGTTTATTCTTTTAGCCCATATTAACGGTAGCAGGAATAACACAGAAGCGATGACGCAAAAAATAAGGTGCAATTTACCAGGCTTGCCAAAATTGGTGCCACCAGGGTCCATGCCAGTAAGCACTTTCGCCAGGGAAGGAATTTCAATCCATGGTAAGTAACAGGCAAATGCCACAAGTATGGCAGCGGCTAATCCAACCCACTGGGAATATTTCATGTACGTAGCTGTTAATATATTTTTGAATGATCTCGCTGCAATTATACTATATTTAGCTATGCGGATGTTGCCTGAACCCAATTCATTACTCAATAATTCTTTTCTAAACCCCGTGTTCATTAAAACAGGTATGAGCACACCAAAAAACTAAAAATCATGAAGAAAGCAATTTTTACATCTGCAATCGCCTTTATTATGCTCATTGCATTCAACCAAAACGTCATAGCCCAGGTTGACAGACCTTATACTGAAGGTTCGCTGTGGCAGGTTGATTTCATTAAAACCAAATCCGGCATGGGAGATCAGTACCTGAAAAATTTAAGTGAAGGTTGGATAAAGGTGATGCGGGCAGCTAAACAACAGGGTTATATTCTTGATTTCAAAGTACTATCGGCACAACCCGCTTCCGAAAGCGATTGGGACCTGATGTTGATTTATGAAATCAAGAACTACGCCATGCTTGATGGAATGACTGAAAAAATGGATGCATTGCTCGCAAAAGTATTTACCGGTGGTGAAGACTCCCGTCAAAAAGAAGCCATATCAAGAAATGATCTGCGAATATTGCAGGGAGGCAAGTTAACACAGGAACTTAAGTTCAAATAATTCCAGCCTTCAGGCAATAGAAGAGAAAACCCGTAGCTCAAAGCGGGTTTTTTTCTTTTCTGTATCTTCTACCGGCAGTTTACTTCAATCCTGTCTCTCAATAATCAAAACTCCGGCTCAACCAGCCTACCGGTTTTGGTCCGAACTCAAAACCTTGTTCAACCCCAACCAGTTCCCGGCAATTAAAGTATATGATTTTACAAAGCATACACAGGTTGCCTAAAGCATCACCATCGTATTACCGTTTCATGCTATCCACAAATTTGGATGTCTTAATTTCGAACAACGCCGAAAACCGGATGCTGATTTGCCGGTATCGGTTTATTGGAAGATTGAAATAAAGAAGGCGTTCGCCTGATAAAGCATATTGGATATGAAAATTTATATTGACACTCCATTAGAAGCACCGCTAAAAGCCATGTTACGTTCCGGAGCCAAGGGCGATGATTTAGCTTTTAAGGATGAGCTTAAAGATGAGCAGGAGCAATTGAACGCTCTCTTGAGCGCTGATATTTTGCTGGGCAATCCCCGCCCTGTGGAGTGGCTTCAGGAGGCCACCAACCTGAAATGGATACAACTGGCTTCCACCGGATTTGAATATTACAGCGGAATTAAAATCCCGGCGGTGGTTACCAACTTAAACGACTACTATGCGCAACCCTGCGCCGAAACAGTAGTAGCCGGCATTATGGCGTTGTACCGGGGTATTGACCGGTTCAGCGTATTAAAAAATGATGCTCACTGGGTAGGCTACCCTATGAGGTCCGGTTTGCAATTACTCATGCACAAAAAAGTAATCATCCTGGGAAGTGGCAATATTGCCAGGCAGGTAGCAAAAATATTAGGTGGTTTCGATTGCGACATTACTTTCTTTGCACGTACGGCTCCGGACGCTATACTGAGAACACCAGAACAATTAGCCGCAGCGCTGCCAGACGCCGACATTGTAATTGCATGCTTACCCGGCACGGCGCAAACCCGGGGATTGTTTACTACAGCCATGATTCATCAAATGAAATCAAGCGCTCTTTTTTGCAATGTAGGAAGAGGCAATTTACTGGAAGATGAGGCAGCGCTTGTGGATGCCCTGATGAATAAAAAAATTGGGGGAGCCGTGTTAGACGTTACTGCAAAGGAACCCCTGCCCGAAAACCATCCGCTATGGAAATGTCCGAATACCATATTAAGTCAGCATACGGGAGGCGGAAATATTACGGAACAGGAAGGAATAGCCCTTTTTTTTCTCGGCAACCTTAGCTCCTTTAAAAAAGGACAGGCACTCAAAAACATCATACAACTGGAGAAAGGATATTGATGAAACTAAAGAATCACCTGTACTGGTATGGGTAGCGACGGCACCCTGCATCAGCAGCTATCAATGGCGAACTTCACTATCTGCGGATGGCTGGTGATTTTCGAAGCGACCGGTTTTTTTATCGAGCCTGATCCGAAAAACAATCCCTTTTATACTACTCACGTCATCCGGAGGAAAGGGCCAATATGGTGAAAGATGAGTGGTTTCACTGCTGATGAAGGGCAGCACCCGCTGCACTAATTTTTCCAAAGCCGCTTTGCGCGGCTCGGGCGATGTAAGTTCTTCAAATTCTCCCCAGGCTATCACACTTTGCCAATTAGCCATGTTTTGCATATTGTCCACCTGGAAGCACACTTTTGGATTTTTACGCATCAGGTCAATCTTCATTCCTTCATGAGTATGACAATATATGTTGTTGTCATCGTACACATAACTGATCGGTATGATATAGGTAATATCATCTGCGTGACAACCAATACGACCAACAAGCTGCTGGCGCAGGATTTCCTCTGTTTCATGTAAAGATAATGTGCCAAACATAGTTGATATTTTTTGTTCATTAAGACTTCGTAAAAGCGGAAGAAGCGTTTGCATTAACTAATGAATAGCCGGGCATGGATAACGCCACACTATCGGTTTTCTCCACTATTCAGCGTAAGCACGCCGGGAAAATATTCCACCAGGAAACATCTCGTATAAACATTGAATTGTTTACGGACCTGCTTTACCACCTTACAAAATCATCGTGAGCAAATATAGTTAATATCGCATTCTCAACCTATAACAAGGCTTAGCTATGCGACTGATTATGATCAATAAACAACCATGCCGGATTTTATCGATGAGTGAACCGCATGCGTGTA
>CAYMKT010000084.1:7444-16353 GCA_964391065.1 uncultured Terrimonas sp.
TCGGTGCATTCAACCGGGGTTCCCGGTTTGTTCTGCAAAACCGGGCTCACAAAAGGGATGCCCAGGTTCATACCCCGCAATATTAAAAACACAGCCATAACAGCAATGCCGATGGGTATCATTTTTCTGAACGCATGTCTTAACTGGCTTCCGGGTGAAGTGCCCAGATAGCTTACCATCATCATTGCAGGAATGGTACCTGCTCCAAACATTGCCATAAATAAAACTCCGCTGGTGATTGCAGAAGTGGTTAAAGCCCCCGCAATGGCAACATACACCATACCGCAGGGAAGCAACCCATTGGCCATTCCCAACAACAAAAAGGAGAACGTTGTTGTACGCGATTGCAGAATAACAATGATATATTTTTGCACCCTATTATTCAATCTGCTGATAAAGGGGGGTTGTATGTTTTTGTGATAAACATAATAAGCGATGAGTATTACCACCATTAAAATACCCATACCTATTGAAAACCATTGCTGAAAACCGGCTATGTAAATACGGCGGCCGGCAAAACCAAAAACCAGCCCCAGTAGAGAATAGGTGATTATACGCCCCAGTTGATATAACAATAATGCCGTAAAACGCTTTATATTGGTTAGATGACGAACGGGCAACATCAATGCCAATGGACCGCACATACCCACACAATGCAGGCTGCTGAAGAGTCCGAGAATAAACGCTGCCGACAATAACTGCCCCATTCTTATAAAGTAAATTTTGTTTCGTTATAATAGGTTACATCATCGCTGCTCCATTCTATTTTTACCGTATAGCTTCCCGGTTCAAATAGCGATAGATTAAAAGACTGTATGCCATTTTCATTGGGCTGAAATGCCAGTTTCCTGTCCATTTTTGAATCGTATGCACAATAGAACCACAGCAGTCCTTTTACGTTTTTATTTTTCATCTCGGCAGGTAATTCAACGGTAACCTGGCCGTTCACCTTTTTAATTACAACATCACCTTTCAATTTGTTCGCTCTTTGGGTAGCATCAATTACCTGTTGATATTGCAATTCGTTTTTATAGTACTCTTGTTCCACCAACTGAAAGTCGGTTGAAAGACTGCGGTATACCAGGTAGCCCATATGCGCCACAAAAACTACGATTACGATTGTTAGCTTGTGTCCCCAATTCATACGCGATACATTTTGATTGATTCATTAACATTCATCGGAGGTTCCCCCGGTACTGCTTCCTTTTCATTTATATTAGCGGCCCGCCGGCCCCATAAAATTGGTTTTTAACGTGGTGATTTTTTTCCCGGATTCATAAATGCCCACCACCAACTTTGTTTTTCTTTCTGTAATACTGTTACGGGGCAATACGATAAAAAATGATCCTGTTCCCTGTCCTTCTTTTTGCACCAGAATATTACGCCCCTCTGCCTCTATAATGCGCCCGGCATGGTTTTCAATGCGCAGGGAAAGAGAAAGGTCTTTTACGGTTTTATTAACGACCTTAATATTATAGAGGTTCGACACACTATCTGTCCCCCGTTCCTGGTACAGCATGCCGCCGGCGCGGAGAATTGTTCCATCCACATCTTTCCTTGAGAAGAGCAGGGCCGATAATATGCCCGTTAAAACAATGAGCAGGATACTGTAAAATTTCATCCTTCCTGTATAGCGCAGTTTTTTGCCTTCGGCAATGCCATTTTCGGAGGCATAGCGGATCAGCCCCCGTTCGCGCCCTGTTGCATCCATCATTTTATTGCAGGCATCAATACAGGAAGTACAGGCTATACATTCCATTTGTACGCCGTTTCGGATGTCTATGCCCGTTGGACATACTTTCACACACTGGTAGCAATCTATGCAATCACCTGTATCAATAGTCTCAGGTTTTTGCTTTTTGAACTTCCCGCGCGGCTCACCTCTCTTATAATCGTATGCCACAATCATCGAGTTTCTGTCGAGCAACACACCCTGCAGTCTGCCATAAGGACATACCACTGTGCACACCTGCTCCCGGAAAGAAACGTATACACCATAAAAAACTCCCGAAAAAGCAATGATGGCAATTAACCCGCCCACGTGCGCCGATGCCGGTTCAGTAATAATGGCCAGCAGGGCGTTCATGCCAATGATGTAGGAAAGAAAAAAATTGGAGATCAAAAAGGAAAGCAGAAAAAAAGCAAGATGCTTGGCTGTTTTCTTCACTATTTTATTGCTGTTCCAGGGCGACCTGTTCAATAGCTTTTGGGCCGGGGCATCGCCTTCAATAGCAAACTCAATTTTACGGAAAAGCATTTCCATGAAAATGGTTTGCGGACAAACCCACCCGCAAAACAGCCGTCCAAATGCTGCCGTGAACAGGATAATAAACATGATACCCGTAACCATGGCCAGTCCGAAAATAAAAAAATCCTGTGGCCAAAAAACGTAACCGAATAAAATGAATTTCGCTTCGGGTATATTGAACAAAAAAAGCGGGCGGCCTTTGTATTGAATAAAAGGCAACGTAAAAAATATGGCAAAAAATATCCAGCTTACCCAGGTGCGTATGTTGAATATTTTGCCTTTGGTTTTGTGTGCATATACCCATTTTCGCTTTCCCTTTTCATCCAGCGTGGCTAAATGGTCGCGAAACGAATCTTCTGCTGACGCTATTAATTTGTTTTCTTCATTCATTTATTTTCCTTTTAGCAAGATCACTTGCCGGCGGCCGAGTCGCTTGCCACACCCTTTTCTTCTTCTTTATAAAGCGTTCCTTCGGGGCCTTTGGCCTCCGGCGGGTTGGTGCCGTGCAGTGATATTACATAGCTGGCCACCTGCGCGATCTGTTTATTGGAATAACTGGTTTGCCACTGGGGCATCGCATTAAACCCGTACTTAATTACCTTAAAAACATTATTGATACTGCCACCGTGAAGCCAGTAGTCGTCGGTAAGATTAGGACCTACCAGTCCTGCCCCTGTTTCTTTATGACAGGCCACGCAGGCTGCGATGAAGATTTTTTTACCCTCCGCCAGGTCTGCCGGATTGGTTAAAACCGTCACTGTATTTTCGTCTATAGATTCACCCTTTTTCGCCAGGTAGGCTTTAACCTGCTCATCGGCGTTTTTCACCGAAATTTCAAACTCCTGCCTGCTCAATGGCGCACTGTAAGCCACATGGTAACGCCATAAATAAACCACACCGAATAATATAGTAACATAAAAACCATACAGCCACCAGGGCGGCAGGCGGTTATCCAACTCTCTAATGCCGTCGTATTCGTGGTCGAGCGCTAATGCAGCTTCTTCTTCGATGGGCTTTAACTTATTAAGGCGGTTCCAGAGATTAGTAAGAGCGGTTGTTTTTAAGAAAGGAACAGGATCAAAAACCTTGTCGGTTTCTTTTTTAAGCAGGAATTTTATGTTGATGAGTAAAGAAAGAATAACCACAATTTCCACGAAAATGATGGCCATTATCACGTAAAAGGTAAAAGCAGAAAGCCCCCCGATGGTTGTGCCCGCGGCTGTTTCGCTTTGCGCTGTAGCAGGATAGCTCAATAGCAGCAAACCGGTAACGATGGATATGGTAGTCGCTGCTTTCTTTTTTTTATCTTCCTTTTCTTTCTGAAGTTTTACATCGGCAATGTCTACCAGCAGGTTGCCCAGCATTGCTATTACGATCAGCAGTATAATCATTAACGTGATAAGCGTTAAGGCCAGCGGGTTGCTGAGGGCAATAGGCGCCGGCGGGCCGGATGCGAATGCGGGCACACTACATAACATTATGAGCCAGGTGGTAGTACCGGCCAATTTTACCCCATGGTAAACAGCAGACAGGTGTCGTTTTTTCAACAGCATGATGATTTATTTTATGATCCCTTTTCGTCTAATGGAATGCGGCTGATGGTATGGATTGTTTTTTTATCGGTTTTAAATACCCATGTGAGCATAACCAGGAAAAAAATGAAGAAGATGCCAAAGGATATTAATGCGTAAATATCCACACCGCTTATCTTCTCCAGGTAGTTGATAAATTTCATATGCTTGGTTTATTACGGTTATTTTAATTCGGTTTGTACGTCGGCTTTATCTTCTCCTTTTATATCTGTTCCCATGCGCTGCAAATAGGCGATAAGAGCGATGATCTCCTTATTGGCCGGTGTTTCTATTTTATCTTTTTTCAATCGCCCGGCGATAGCCTCTGCCTGCTCAGTTAAAGCTGCATTAGCGATTTTATCAAATCCTTCAGGATAAGGAACACCGAGGGTTTGCATCGCCCGTATTTTTGCCGGGGTGGAACTGGTATCGAGTGCATCATCAAGCAACCAGGTATAAGCAGGCATGACTGAACCCGGCGACATGGTTGTAGGGTCATCCATGTGGTTATAATGCCAACTGTCCGGATATTTTCCACCAATGCGGGCCAAATCAGGACCGGTTCTCTTGCTGCCCCATTGAAATGGATGGTCGTATACAAACTCCCCGGCTTTGGAATACTCCCCGTAGCGGGCTACTTCATCGCGAAACGGCCGGATCATCTGGGAATGACAGGTATAGCAGCCTTCGCGTATATAAATATCTCTTCCCTGCAACTCCAGCGGTGTATATGGCTTTACACTCGCAATAGTGGGAATATTTGATTTCACCAGGAAGGTAGGAACCAGTTCAAGTATGCCTCCAATGCCCACTACAACCAGGCTTAACACCAACAGCATTACCGGTTTGCGTTCAATTTTCCGGTGCCAGTGTTCCTTGCCGGAATGCACCGGTACTTTCGAAAGAACGGCTGCTTCTGCAGCTTCATTGGCTACAAATTTCCCCTGCCTGATTGTCTTTATGAGATTATAAGTCATTAAAAAAGCGCCTGCCAGGTACAAGGCTCCACCAACACTCCGCGCAATATACATGGGGATGATATTGGTAACGGTTTCAAGGAATTGGAATTTTAGCTGTCCTTCAGGTGTAAAATTTTTCCACATCAGGCTTTGTGTAAAACCGGCCCAGTATAACGGTACGGCATAGAGTATAATGCCGATGGTGCCGAGCCAGAAATGGTTGGTGGCCAGCTTCCTGGAATAGAGTGTGGTGTTCCACATTTTGGGTACCAGGTAATACATGATGGCAAATGCCATAAACCCGTTCCATCCCAGTCCGCCAATATGTACATGCGCGATAATCCAGTCGCTGTAGTGCGCAATGGCATTGATGTTCTTTAAGCTCAGCAACGGCCCTTCCAGTGTTGCCATTCCATAGCAGGTTATGGCCACCACCATAAATTTTAAAACCGGATCTTCCCGTACGCTATCCCACGCGCCCCTTAAGGTAAATAAGCCGTTGAGCATGCCACCCCAGGAGGGAAAGATGAGCATCAGCGAAAACACAACGCCTAATGACTGCGCCCAGTCGGGCAATGCGGTATACAACAGGTGATGGGGTCCGGCCCATATGTACAGGAATATGAGCGCCCAAAAATGTATGATGGAGAGGCGATAGGAATATATGGGCCTGTTGGCGGCTTTGGGAAGAAAATAATACATCAGGCCGAGAATAGGCGTTGTAAGAAAAAAGGCAACGGCATTATGTCCGTACCACCATTGCACCAATGCGTCCTGCACACCCGCGTACCAGCTATAGCTTTTAAGGAATGAAACGGGGATTTCAAAAGAATTGACAATATGCAGCATGGCAACAGTAACCCATGTGCCGATATAAAACCAGATGGCTACATACAGGTGTTTTTCCCTTCTTTTAATAATCGTACCAAACATATTGATGCCGAACACTACCCACACGAGTGTTATAGCAATATCAATGGGCCATTCCAGTTCAGCATACTCTTTGCCGGTAGTGTAGCCAAGCAGCAGGGTGATGGCGGCGGAAACGATAATCAGTTGCCAGCCCCAGAAATGTATCCAGCTTAGCTTATCGCTGAACATTCTTGTTTTACACAGGCGCTGCAGCGAATAGTATACTCCCGTAAAAATAGAATTACCAACAAAGGCAAAAATAATGGCATTGGTGTGCAGGGGGCGCAGCCGTCCGAATGTGGTGGGCGCAAAATGCAGGCTGGTCGACGGCGCATAAATTTGTATGGCAGCCCACAACCCCGCAAGCATCCCTACGATGCCAAAAATAACAGTGGCGTATCCAAAAGCTTTTACAATTTTATTGTCGTAATAGAATTTTGTTACTTGCATAAGCCGGAAGGGTTTGTCTGATTTTTATGATGGATTTGATGAAGACGTTTCATTATCAAATAATATGCGCGAGGGCGGCGAAAAATCATCTTCATACTGCCCGGTTTTTACACTCCACAAAAAAGCCACAAGAAACAATACCGCCACCGAAATGCTGGCAAATAAAAGAATAACGATTACGCTCATTCGTTTGAATTGATGCGTAAAAATAGCGGAGCGCAATCGCCAAAACAGTAAGCGATATCAATGGATGAGGTGATTTTCGTCAGGTAGGCGCCTGAACAAACGGCAAACTGATGATGCCCCAATAAAATGCTACTTTAATTTCAATGCCCTTGCCGCAATCTGGCTTGTGCCAAAAGTAAGCAGCACAATACTGATTGAACTGGCAGGCATTAAGATGGCAGCAATAACCGGCAGCAGGTTGCCCTGCACCGCAAAATATAAACCAATGACGTTATAGCATATAGAAAATATGAAGCTGGCCAATACTATTTTTTTGTTCATCCGGCTTAAAGCCATAAACCGGGGAAGCATATGCAATTGCCCGGCAGCAATAATGGCATCGCTCGCCGGGGTAAAATTGTTGGTTTGTTCACTTACAGCAATGCCCGCATCGCTCCGGAGCAAAGCGCCGGCATCGTTGAGACCGTCGCCGATCATCATTACCTTTCCGCCGCGTTTTTGCAACCCCTGCACATACTCCAATTTATCAGCCGGATTTTGATGAAACAATACCGTTCCCCCGGTTCCTAACAGATCCTGGAGTCGCTCCTTTTCGCCGGCATTATCGCCCGATATGACGGACAACTGATAATCCTTCTTTAACTGCGATAACAATTCGGGTATACGTGACCGGTAATGATTACTGAAACGGAAGGTTCCTGCCACCTTATTTTCAAAGCTAACGGTTACCGCTGTTCCTGTTTGCTTTTGCATAACCGGTCCATCCCCGGCTGAGCCGAGCCTTATCCATTGATCACCCACGAACCCTTCAATGCCTTTGCCGGGATATTCTTTAAATGATTGCACCTGCGGTTTATCCGAAACATTAAGATGCGCCACAATGGCCTTGCTCAGCGGATGCATAGAACAGGAGGCCAAAGCTGCGATCTGCGCGGTTTGTATTGAATCCAGGTCTTCCCCTTCATACAAAACCTGTTGCTCGCCTGGTGAAGTGAGCGTGCCGGTTTTATCAAACACTATATGCGTTATACCGGCAATATGTTCCAGCATTTCTCCCTTACGCACATAAAATTGATTTTTACCGAGAATGTTTAA
Source organism: uncultured Terrimonas sp. (assembly GCA_964391065.1). Taxonomy (GTDB): domain Bacteria; phylum Bacteroidota; class Bacteroidia; order Chitinophagales; family Chitinophagaceae; genus Agriterribacter. The sequence goes on from CAYMKT010000084.1 coordinate 14,866, forward strand.
AATATAACCGTTGGTAAAGCTGTTGGATAATAACAGCGCACAGGGACAGGCAATAATAAAAACAGCGGTTACTGCCGGCCATACACGGGCGGGGTCATTCAAATACCAGTAAATGGCCGTTAAAGCGGCTATCGTAAATACGATGATGGTAAAATACTGGCTAATGGCGTGAACAAAAGAATTACGCGTTGGTTCACCGGCATCTCTTTCCCTGTTCCACAAACGGGTAAGGTAACTCTGGCTCACTTCCTTTACCGTAAGCAGTTCCATATTCCCCTCCATTTGCCTGCCGCCTGCATACAGCATTTCGCCGATTTCTTTCCATACCGGTAAAGATTCGCCGGTAACAAAACTATAATCAATAAACGCTTTGCCTTTTGTAACGATACCATCCGCAGGTATCAATTCGTGCTGGTGAATGAGTAAGGTATCGTTCACTTTTATTTCCGGAAGCAGCGTTGGCACTTCCACATTGTTGTTCAAAACAGATACCGCTACCGGAAAATAAGAAGTGTAATCTCTGTCAAACGATAGTTGCCGGTAGGTTTTATCCTGCAGCAGCCTGCCTGCGAGCATAAAAAAAACAATACCGCTCAGTGAATCAAAGTAGCCGCCCCCGGTTCCCCAAAACAGTTCCCATAAGCTACGCACAAAAGTGATGACAATGGCGAGTGCAATAGGAGCGTCAATATTTAAGAAACGATGGCGGATTCCTTTCCATGCCGATTGGTAAAAAGGAGTGGCCGAGTAAAAAAAAACAGGCAACGATAATACAGCGTTGGCGATCCGGAATACGCGTCTTATTCCTTCCTCACTGGCATCTATGCCCAGGTAGTCGGGAAAGCTCATCAACATAATATTACTGAAGCAAAAACCGGCAACACCCAGGCGGAGCAGCAGGGTTTTATCAACCGCAGGACGCACATCTTTTAAATCGCTAAGACTGATGTAAGGCTCATACCCCACAGCGGTTAGCTTTTCGGCCACTTTTCGCAGAGAAGTTTCTTTGTTTTCGAATATTATTTCTACTTCTTTTCGTGAAAAATTTACCCTGGCTGTTACCACTCCTTTGTGGATCCTGCCGAGGTTCTCCAGCAAATAAAGGCAGGAACTGCAGTGCATCTGCGGTAAATAAAAAATAACATGGGTTTGTTTATCATCCCTAAAATGAACAAGCCTTGCAACAATCTTCGCATCGTCGAGAAAACTGAACTTATCGTCGCGAACAGCGGTCTTCTGTGCTGTTCCGGGACTTTGGTTGAGATCATAGTAGTAACACAGTCCGCTCTGGTGAATGATTTCATACACCATCCTGCAGCCTTCGCAACAAAAAAAATCATCCCCCAACCTTATATTTTCCGTATTGCATTTTTCGCCGCAATGCCTGCATTGGGTGGTATAAATAACCGGTGACGTCATATAAAAACACTAAAGTACCGGCATACCCATTACCGCCATATGATGAATATCAGATGAATTGCTGATATA
>CAYMKT010000085.1:0-16290 GCA_964391065.1 uncultured Terrimonas sp.
GTTTCACTAACCTATCAATTGCCGGCATCCATCATGGAAAAAAGTGGGTTTTTAAAATCAACCGCTTTCACGCTCGCGGCTATTAACCCCTGGTTAATTTATTCCGATAAAAAACTGGAAGGGCAGGATCCTGAATTTTTTAACGCCGGAGGCGTTGCGCAACCTATTCAAAAACAAATTACCCTTTCTGTTAAATTAGGGCTGTAAAGTAAAATATTATGAAAAGATTGGTAACCTGTTTTCTTTTAAGTGTTTGCATTGGGTGTGCAGGATGCAGTAAATATTTAGAGAAAGATCCCGATAACCGAAGTAACCTGCAGGACCCGAAGAAAGTTTCTCAGCTATTGGGTACCGCCTATCCATTGGGCAGCTACATGGCTTTTAACGAGGCAATGTCTGACAATGCGGGCGACAAAGGAAGTGGTAAAATTGATCCTACCAATAGGGACCCTTATTATTTTGACAACGTGCAAAGTCCTGACCAGGACTCACCGGATAATTATTGGAACGCATGTTACGCAGCCATTGCCGCTGCCAACCAGGCCCTGGAAGCCATCCATACTGCCGATAAGCCACTGAATTATCTTTCACAAAAAGGAGAGGCTTTAGTAGCAAGGGCTTATGCGCACTTTATGCTGGTGTCACTCTATTCCAAACCTTATAATGAAACCACTGCGGGTTCTGACCCGGGTATTCCTTATTTAACGGAGCCTGAAACCGTGGTTATAAAACAATATGAGCGAAAAACGGTGGCATATGTATATGAAATGATTGAAAAAGACCTGCTGGAAGGACTGCCTTTAATCGATGATGCTTCCTATGACGTACCAAGATATCACTTCAACCAATCGGCCGCTAATGCATTTGCTTCGCGATTTTATCTATTTAAAAAGGATTATACAAAGGTGATACAATATGCCAATAGCGCGATAACCGACTTCTTAACAAATCTTCGCGCATGGAACACCAAATACCAAACGTTTGGTATTAATAATTTGCCGGCCGAGTATCAAAAAAGCTCCGAACCGGCCAATTTATTACTGGTTACCTGCCCTTCCCTTTATAGCTACGGAAACAGTTTCGCCACTTACAGGTATGGGCTTACCCCTGCCATCAGCGATGAAATATTAAACACATCCATCGCGGTTACGGGTGGTAGTTGGTCGTTTATTACCGGCTTTGTAGGTTCCCAGAACAATGTGGCGATACCCAAATTGAATTATACCGATTTCGCGCTGGCATCTCCCAATGTAAATTATGGAACCTCTTATGGTACGATATGCCTTCTCACAACAGAAGAAGTATTGTTCAATAAGGCAGAAGCAAATACCTACCTGGGCAATTATGATTTGGCTATTAATGATTTAAATACCTACATGAGCACACGAATTACCGGGGTAACGCCGGGCAACCTTCCATCTAACAGGAGGATTACACAATCTAAAATCCGCGAACATTACAACAATACGCTAGGCATACAGGAGGCACAGATAAGGTATATACTCGAACTTAAGAGGGCAGAGTTCATTCATGAAGGAATACGCTGGTTTGATATACTAAGATATGATATGCCCGTTACACACCAGCTTACCAGCAGCGGCGGCAGCAGTGGCGGGTCTATTGTTATTGATCCAACCGATAAAAGAAGACAGTTAAAACTTCCGGACGCGGTAAAATTGTCGGGCATAACCGATCTGAACAGATAATATATCATTAAAAAAACCTTCGTTATGAAAAGGGTTAAAAACATATTACAGTTCATAGTTTTCAGTTTGCTTTTGGCCTCCTGCCAGAAAGAAGAAATTAATCCTGCCGACGCCGAAAACATTAATGGATTAGGCGGTGATACCTGGGTAAAAGGGCCGATAGACAACTGGATATACGATACACTGACCGTTCCCTATAATATTAGTATAAAATACAAATGGGACCAGTTTGAAGACCTGGCAGATATCACGTCTATCCTGGTGCCGCCAAAGGAAGAAATTGTAGTTCCCATTTTAAGTGCTGTACGCAAGGTGTGGATCAGCCCCTACCTGGCAGAGGCCGGAGAGCCATTTTTCAGGAAAAACACACCGAAGTTTTTTTATATGATCGGAAGTCCTGCTTACACTCAGAATGGGGCGCTGAAATTAGGCGTTGCGGAAGGCGGCAGAAAAATCATTTTGCTGGCTACAAATTGGTGTAAAATAAAAGGCATGCCGGATTATTCTCCGGCAGATTCTTTCTGGATAAGGCAAATGTTCTTAACCATCCACCACGAATTTGGGCACATTCTGCACCAAACGATTGCATATCCACAGGATTTCAAAAATCTTAACCCGAGTTTGCTCACCTCTAACTGGACAGACTATACTGACGAGCAGGCTTTACGGGATGGTTTTATAACAGCCTATTCGATGAACAATTCAGATGACGATTTTGTAGAAATTATTTCTCATCTGCTGGTAGGAGGTAAGGCGGCATTTGAAGCACAGCTTGCATCCATTCCTGATGGAGTTACCGACAGGGGCACAACGAAAGAACAGGCCATAGCCAGGCTGCGATCCAAGGAATCAATTGTAGTTACTTATTACAAACAGGTGTGGGGAATAGACTTTTATAAACTTCAATCGAGGGTACGGGCCGCCGTAGTGTCGATGATATATTAGTATTCATTTGATATTTATAACACATAGTATGAAGAAGCTTTTTTGTTATTTTCTTATTGCTTCGGTTAGTATCACTTCCTGCAAAAAAGATGACAATCACCTTTTTACCGAATCACCGGATGAGCGCCTCAATGCAACACTCTCAAACTACCAGTCTGCGCTTGCCAGTTCACCTACCGGATGGAACGCCACTGTTATTCCCGGGAATGGCGGAATCTATCATTTCCATTTTACATTCAATAGCGAAAACCGGGTGTTCATGTTCTCCGATTTTGATACCACTACGGCAAAGAATCAGAAGGAAAGCAGCTATCGTCTTAAGGCTTTACAGCAGCCTTCATTAATTTTCGACACCTACTCCTATCTTCATCTGCTGTCTGATCCCGATGGTTCGGTAAACGGCGGCATTGATGGCCAAGGTTTACTCTCCGATTTTGAATTTTCGTTAGACAGCTTGTATACAGACAGTATTTTACTTACCGGAAGAGTAAATCATACTAAGGTGAAACTGGAACGGGCCACTCAACAGGACCTCGATGCATGGCAAAACGGGCAGTGGGCAAGTACTTTGTCTTTTCTCAATATCGGCGAGATTGAGAACTACTTTAAACGGCTTATGCTTGGAAGCGCAGAATATGAAATTTTTGTAGATGCCGCTTCACGTGCTATTATTTTTCAATGGATTTCGGGCGGTGTTTTAAGGCGATTTTCCACTACTTTTTATTTCTCTGCAAATGGAGTTGTTCTGAACGAGCCACTCACCAATGGCTCTCAAACCATCACAGGATTTACGAATATATCCTGGAACGGAAACAATCAAACGCTCACGGTAACAGCGAGCAATACTACCGGCATCATTACAGGAGCCATGAAACCGCTGCGAACCGACTTAAACGCCCCGCAGCGCTGGTGGCAAAAAGCCGTAAATGATGGCGAATACTGGGAATCCATACGTGGATTTAATGTAAATGGGGTAGATGATGCTTTTAAGATTAATACGCTAACCAGGTTTTACAGCCTCATTTATTATCCGGAGTTTGATACGGGTAACGACTTGTTCGCGCCATTATTTGTCAATGCTGCCGGAGACAATATTGAACTTCAATACGGGGCTGCGCCAGGTACTCCACAATTTACAGGCGATGGAAGAGCAGTATTTTCATTACTCGGTTTTTATGGACCCTATCCCTCTACCGGACCGGCGGCGCAAAGCCTGGCACAGTTACTTATACCTGAAGGATACTATTTTGTACAAACCAGTGAAACCAGTTACGATATGATAAGCTCGGTTGATGCTAAAACATGGATAACATGGAGCTATTAATAAGATATAATAGCTAACGCTCCATTTGATTATCGGTCATGGCCGGGTAATAAATGATAAATTTAAATAGTGGGGGATTTGATGCGCAATCATGCCTATAATTCTTTAATTTTAAAAACAAATCATCAAAATAAAATTCAGTATGAAAAAATTGACTTTACAAATAGCTACCGTTGTACTGTTGGCGGTAACCGTAACCATATCATCCTGCTCAAAAGAGGGACCAATGGGCGCCACAGGACCTCAAGGACCAACCGGACCGGCTGGGGCGCAGGGAGCTTCCGGACCACAGGGCGAGCCTGGAACAGCTAATGTGATTTATTCGGAATGGTTGGATGTTACTTTTGAACCAGCGACCGACAACAATTCCGGAGACACAGTGATCTGGTTTGCGGAAATACCGGCTCCCCAACTCGATGTTGCGATGTTAACCAATGGAGAGATCAAAGTGTACTTCAATGGCGGTGCTCCTGATGACCCTGCCGTTTTTCCATTGCCACTTTTTGATGCCTATGCATTAACGGGGGTGCAAAACATAAACGTGTATTTCACCAACGGTTTTATTACCCTCTATTCAACAGATGATGCCTCCACCTTTACTGATCAGGGAGTCAAGGTGTGGCAATATCGTTACATTCTTATTCCGGGAGAAACTGCTGCAGGTCGTAAAAAAGCAACGATTGACTGGAACGATTATAACGCAGTTAAAAAATATCTCAATTTAAAAGATTAACTTTTTCGTAAAATCCTGTAAGAATTATTGCCTCCTGTATTATGTAATGGGTTGGCCTTGTTCTTACAGGTTTTACATTTCATACCGGCTAAGCCTGATCGCTATACGATTAAACCCAACATAAACCCAGAAAGTAAAACCATGAAAACAATCTTTTATTCATCCCTGTTTTATGCTGCCTGCCTGTTATTCTTTTCCTGTCAGAAGGAATTATCCATCGACTCACTAAACACCGGAAATCCTGGCAGTAGTGGCGGTGCCGCCAATGCATCGCTGACCGGAAACTGGAATTTTATTTCCCTCGATGCCAAAACCGAGTCCATCAGTTCTTACGATCTTGATGGTATTACGGTGAAAGGAGTTGCCAAATACCATACGGTTACCCAAAACAACAAAGGTTATTTTTCGATCTCATCCAATACGATAAAAGCCGTTGGACTCAGCTATTCTTTATCCACAGATGTTGCACTTGAGACCTACCTGGGGCCGCTAAAAACGGATGAACAAACGCTCCCACTGGAAATGACTATGCCTCCTTATGATGCTACTTCTGTTTACCAGCAAATCAATAACGACTCACTCTATTTCCCCGAGGGAGTTGTTTTTGATATACCCGATGCCGGTGGTCTGCAGCCTACCGGCGCTAATGAGCCGGTTGGAGCAACATATACTATTCATTCAGATACCCTTAAAATTAAAGCCAGTATGAACAGGTATACAACTGTGAACCAGGGTGGCATCGATTTTAAGGTCTATCAAACCGTAACGGGCATTTACTCATTGAAGAAGCAATAAATAAATGATTGGCTGGATTCATCCTTATTGGAACCTGCCTCATCCCCATATATATGTTGTGAGTTGATCTGCGTGCGTTCTATTATTAAAATACTGCCGGAGAAGCGCTTTACGTAATTCAACCTGGTTTTTAGTGAACGGCTCATCAAAAAAAAGTTGTATGCCATCCTGGAAATCCTTTGCACCTGTTGCTGTATAGCAGGCGCCTTCCACCCCCGTGCCTGCAATCATATCGCTGTTTGCTATGCAATGTCTTCCGCAAAAAACAGCGTGCAACAGTTTTAGTTTTATTCCTGCCGTATTAAATGAAGGTAAAAGATTGATCTGTGCATCCTGGATCAGTTCCTGCATGTGGACTTGAGAAGGATTTTCAACGATATGGATATGCATATGGGGCTGCACCGCATTTTTCAAAGCTGGCGATGGATTTTTACCCGCTATTATCAATGGAATAGTTAAGTCGTGAAATACATTTTTAATAAGCCAAATGGCGGACTGCTCATTTTCGCTCACCGATAAATTGCCCTGGTACAGGCAGTATGTACCCCGCCCTTCCTGCGACAATACCTCGGTCCATGGTACAAAAACAGGTAAATGAAAAATATGCTTCGCATTAAATAAACTGGTATAGGTATGTACGTCCTTTGGGGAAACGGCAACTATCGCGCTGGCTTTAGAAGCGATCCGTTGCTCATATCGCTTTAAGAAAACACTTTCAGTAACATAATACAGTTTATGAAAAAGTGAACTGGTAGTACGTGATAGCTGCCGGTAATATTCAAATTCTACATTGTGCAGCCTTAAAATAGTCTTTCGGTCGCTTAGTAAATTTTTGTGCAGTAAGTAAGTACAATGAATACCTTCCAGCAAAATGGGGTAATGATCCCCGGATAGGTTTTGCAGCAACCGTTCATCGGCACGGGAACCCACAATATACGGCAGCCCTGCAGCAAGTTTATCTAAGCCGCGGGAACGCTTGTAATAATGAACCGCCTGGCAATACTGTAATAGTTTCTGTTGCTCACCACGCCCATACTCATAGCAATGCAAATAAATTTTTACCCCACTTTCATGCAGGTACTTCAGCTTATAAAAAAGATCTACCACTCCTCCATAATCAGTTGGATATGGAACATCATGACAAATAATATGAAGATGCTTTTCCACGGTTATTGTAAAAGCTTTTTGTAAAACGCCACTATTTTTTTTTCTTCGCGCTGCCAATTATACACCAACCTTGCCTTAAGGCAGTTTTGCCGCAGCTTTTCGTACAATGATTTATCGTGCAACAATGCATTTATCGCATTCGTCACAGCGGAAACGCTAAGTTCATCAATAAGAACTGCTACTTCGTATTCGTTGTTAATATTTTCGTATTCCGGGTATCGCATCGTTACCTGTGGAGTGCCCGATTGTATGTAGTCGAAGAACTTATTTGCGAGCGAATAATATTGGTTAAGTCCGGTATGCTCAACCAGGTTAATACCGATATAGGCTTTTTGTGTTAGTATTTTTAAAACTTCGGGAGACTCCGGCGGTTTTACAAATACTTTATGTTGCAGATGGTGTTTTTCAATTAGGTCATACAATGCTTTCTCAAAATTGCCGAAGCCATAAATATATAATGGCGCATCTACCTTTGCCATTGCGGGAACCAGATATTCAAACCCACGCGCTTCGTTAATGGCTCCCTGGTAAATAATAATCTTTTCGACCGGTAAATGCAACAGTTCCTCATTTTGGGGTACGTTTCTTACTACTTCGTAGTCCACATCATATCTTTTTTTGAATTCAACGGCGATACTTTCAGAAACAGTATATCCATACCTGAATGCCGGAACAAACCTTTTTTCGACAGACAACCAAAAGCGCCTGATAGCAGGGCGGGTAACGACCTCCTTCATTTCCGAAAACAATTCATGCGCGTCGTAAACCCGAAGAATGCCTTTCAACTGCGAAACAACATAACACGGAACAATCGTATCCAGGTCAATTGCGCAAATAGCATCGGCTTTCCTGAAAAAAAGAAAAAACAAGAGTCGCAGATTAAATTCGAAATATGCTATTTTACCCCTGCTGAACCGGCATAATAAACGCCGCTGGGTATAGCTTTCCGCGTGAAGGGTGGGTGAATGGCTGAAACGCCTGCCTACCAATATTACTTCATACCCTGCTCCCGCAAGGGTAGCGCAAATACGCTTCATTCGCTGGTCATACAGCAGTTCATTGAAGACGGTGAAGTAAATTTTTTTCAAGAAAATGAGTTAAACCGCTGCAATAATAATTCATCTCGTCATAACTACAAGTACAGCGGGCATCAATGGCTAATAGAAACCAGCAGTTGGTTCAGGTATTCTTGATTGATAATCAATTTATGGAAAGTCCGGCAGTCCGGCATTTCTCACCCGGGTGAGTAAAACACTGAATCCGGAAAATATCAAAAAGTATGCTTTATTCAGTATTGTAGCCTCCATTTTCACCCTGGTGGGAGCAATATTAATGTTTGGCTTAAAAAAGCCGGGTTCTGGACCTATCTTCTGGGTACCGTTGCCGGGGTTGCAAGGCTTTTTTAGCCTTTGGCAGAGGAAATAGCTTAACCGTAGTGTCGTCTTCGGCAATAGCTTTTATCGGTATTATCTTTGTGATATTATATGCTTTGAATGTAAAGCATTTACGCTGAAAAATAATTCAGTAAATAATTCCGACTTTGGCAATATTTTGCTACCTTTGCGGACTTCTAGAATAGAAGGTATTATTGGGATGATATTAAAAAAAATTTAGATGTCAACATTAGTCGCCGAAAAAAAAACAAAGATTTTCGCAGAATTTGGTGGAAAAGAAACCAATACAGGTTCAATTGAAGCACAAATAGCTTTATTAACAGAGCGCATTGCTCATATTGCTAAACACCTGCAGCAAAACAAGAAGGATTTTTCCAGCAACAGGGGTTTATTACAGTTGGTAGGGGAAAGAAAGAGTTTGCTCACCTACCTCAGCAAACATAACCTTCAGGGCTACCGGGCTTTGATTGAAAAGCTTGGGCTCAGAAAATAACTTAATCGTCAATTATAACTATTCCCAACACCAAATGTTGGGAATAGTGGTTTTATGACGACCGCATTTTATTATTAACTTTCGCGGCCTACAGTGCAAAATATTTTCACTTCTCACCAATATCAAAGCTGCAGGCCTTAAATTCAGATCATTTATGCTCTCTCAACCAATTAATGTATCATTCGACCTTGGCGGCGGACGAATAGTAACCATCGAAACAGGAAAGCTTGCGCGGCAGGCAGACGGTTCCGTAGTAGTACGCCAGGGAAATTGTATGATATTGGCTACTGTGGTAGCTAATAAAGAACCCAAACCCGGACAAAGTTTTTTTCCGCTGAGTGTGGATTATATGGAAAAATTTTCGTCGGCAGGCCGTATTCCAGGCTCTTTTTTTAAACGTGAAGCCAGGCTCAACGACTATGAAGTGCTAACAAGCCGGTTGATTGACCGTGCGCTGCGACCGCTTTTTCCAGATGACTATTATTGTGAAGTTCAGGTAATTATAACGCTTATCTCAAGTGATAATGAAATTATGCCCGATGCACTGGCCTGCCTGGCAGCCTCAGCCGCATTGGCCGTTTCCGACATTCCCATTAAAGAAGTTATATCGGAGGTTCGTGTAGCAAGAGTGAATAACGAATTTATCGTTAACCCTACGCGTACTCAATTAGCAAACGCCGATATGGATTTTATGATTGCGGCAACAGACAAGAACCTGATGATGGTAGAGGGTGAGTCGAAAGAGTGTTCTGAAGAAGACCTGGTGAAAGCGCTTGAAATAGGGCATGAGGCCATTAAACTCCAGATTAAAGCACAAGAGGAACTCCGGGATAAAAAAGGAAACATTCAAAAAAGGGATTACCCAAAGCCCGTTCAAAAAGAAGAAATCCTGGAAAAAGTCAAATCTTTTGCCAGGGATAAAATTTATGAAATTTCCAGGGCCGGATCAGCCAAGCATGAACGAAGCGAAGCATATGCAAAGCTTAAAGATGAATTGATTGCAAGCTTCGGCGAGGAGCCTGATGAAGAAGACCTGAAACTGGCTGGAAAATATTTTGAGGATATTCAATGGGAAGTAGTGCGGAACATGATTTTAGATGATCGTTTCCGGCTTGATGGCCGACAATTAGATGAGGTTCGCCCCTTGGCCATGGAAACAGATATCCTGCCAACCCCTCATGGCTCTGCGTTGTTTACAAGAGGTGAAACACAGTCACTTACAACGGTTACCTTAGGAACACCTTTAGATGAATTGCTTATTGAAAGTGCCGCCAAGTCCGATTATTCTAAATTCATATTACATTATAATTTTCCACCTTTCTCTACCGGGGAGATAAAGTTTTTGCGTGCACCGGGCAGGAGGGAAATCGGGCATGGAAATCTGGCACTGCGCTCCTTGAAGCAAATGATGCCCGGAAGCGAATATCCGTATACTGTGAGGGTAGTGAGTGATATCCTTGAGTCAAACGGATCGTCTTCCATGGCAACGGTTTGCGCCGGGTCGCTGGCCTTAATGGACGCCGGCGTTCCTTTTCCAAAGCATATCAGCGGAGTAGCCATGGGATTAATTACCCGTGAATCGGATAAGAAATACGCCATTTTAACTGATATCCTGGGTGATGAAGACCACCTCGGCGACATGGATTTTAAAGTTACCGGTACCAAAGAAGGTATTTGCGGCGTGCAAATGGACATTAAGATCGATGGTTTGAGTATGGATACCATGCGCGAAGCGCTTGAACAGGCTCGCAGGGGCCGCCTGCATATCCTCGATGCCATGTATGCTTGCGTAACCGGACCCCGCGGCGAAGTGAAGCCACATGCTCCAAGAATGGAAAAATTAATTATCGATAAAGAATTTATTGGTGCGGTTATCGGACCCCAGGGTAAAGTAATCCAGGAGATCCAAAGAACCACTGGTGCTACCATTAACATTGAAGAAGTAGGTTCGGTTGGGGAAGTGAGTATATTCTCACCAGCCAAAGAAGGACTGGACAAAGCAGTGTCATGGATCAAGGGAATTGTTGCGGTGCCTGAAGTTGGCGATGTATACGAAGCTACCGTAAAAGGCATAAAGGAGTTTGGAGCCTTTGTTGAATTTATGCCGGGCAAGCAGGGACTTTTACATATTAGTGAAATTAGCTGGAAACGACTGGAGAGCATGGAAGGAGTGCTTAAAGAAGGAGACGTAGTGAAAGTGAAATTGGTGGGCGTTGACCAGAAAACAGGCAAATTCAAGCTGAGCAGAAAGGCGTTGATGCCAAAACCCGACTTTGCGCCCAAACCCAGACCTGTTGACCAGGGATCGTCTGGCGAAACCAATTCCTGATATTTTTGGATAAGATAATGATAATATTGATCAAAAGCCGCCTGCATGGTTCAGGTGGCTTTTTTTAATTTTGCCGAATGGACAAACGGTTTATCGAAATAACCTTACATACAAAAGTATCATTGGAGGCCGAGATTATATTGGCGCAGTTAGGTAACGAGCTCGAATTGGAAGGTGTTGAGGAAGGAGAGGATAACATCAAAGTATACATCCAGGAAACTGACTATGACGATTTATTATTTAAAAATTTAATATCGTTAAGCAACATAACATATTCTATATCAATCATAGAAAACAAAAATTGGAACGAAGTATGGGAAACAAGTTTTCAACCAGTTATTATTGGTAATAAAGTAGCTATTCGTGCTGATTTTCATAAGATTATAATCGATGTTGAATATGAAATTATAATTACACCTAAAATGAGTTTTGGAACGGGTCATCATGCTACTACCAGCCTGATGGTGGAATGTATGTACCGGCATAAGTACTGCGAGAACAAAAAAGTGCTGGATTTTGGTACTGGTACCGGCATTTTAGCAATCCTGGCTGAAAAAATGAATGCTGCGAAGGTGTTGGCTATTGATTACGATGAATGGAGCATCTTAAATGCGCTGGAAAATATAGAAAAAAATAACTGCAAAAAAATAACGGTGCTTCAACAGGATCATATGCCGGATGGGGAGCAATGGGATGTTATTCTCGCCAATATTAATCTTCATATTATTACCGGTCACATGCAACGCCTTTACCAGCATTTGAAGCCGGAGGGCATCCTGATGATCAGTGGTGTATTGCGTGAAGACAAAGAGCAGATAGAAGCGGCAGCCCGGGGTCAGTCCCTTTTAACCATCGATGCCCAATCTAAAAATAATTGGCTTTGTATGACGTTTAAAAAATAGCTAACTTTAGTAATCAACAGGTGCCAAGAAAAAAATATATTTGCACCCTATTATTTCAACCTAATATCAGATGAACGAACTTACACTGGTTATATTAGCTTACCTGATTGGCTCCGTTCCAACCGCCGTATGGGTGAGCAAATACTTTTTTAAGATTGATATCAGAGATTATGGAAGCGGCAATTCCGGGGCCACTAATACTTACCGGGTACTGGGATACAAGTGGGGAACGGTAGTGATGATTGCCGATATGATCAAAGGTTTTGTGGCAGTTAAACTTGCCTTTCTTTTACCTTATTATGTTGTTGACGATTTTGCCAGAACCAATTTTCAGATTGGATTGGGATTGTGCGGCGTACTGGGACATATTTACCCCGTATGGGCCCAATTCAGGGGCGGGAAGGGGGTGGCCACGCTTTTGGGATTAGTGCTCGGTATCTCACCCTGGACTGCATTGTGTTGCGTGGGCGTTTTTTTAATGGTATTATTTCTTACCCGTTTTGTGTCGCTCAGTTCTATACTGGCCAGCCTTGCATTTCCCATCTTCATACTCGTTATCTTCAATGTTGATAATCATGCCTACCGCATTTTTGCTGTGGCAGTTGCACTACTCGTTATTCTTACACACCAAAAAAACATTTCACGACTTTTAAAAGGCAGTGAGAGCAAAGCTCCGATATTGAAATATCGCGATCGCAGGAAACTAAGACGCTAGTTATTCCTTTGCGGCCGTTAGATTAAAAGAAAACAACACGCTGCTGTATTTTTTTGGTATAACAATTGAAATGCTTACCGGTAAAAGAGATTCAAAACAAAAGTTCATGAATGTAAAGTCATTGATGTTGATTTGCCTGGCGGCATGCATATCGTCATGCAGTAAAAACGCCATTACAGGTAGAAACCAATTGCAGTTGTTGCCGGAATCAGAGCTGCAGGCTATGGCCAAAACAGAATATCAATCATTCCTGTCGCAGAACAAAATCGTAAGTGTTTCGGTAAGTAAAGACGCCGAAATGGTTAAACGTGTTGGTAATCGAATTGCTAATTCCATTACCGCATATTATACTTCAAAAAATAAAGGAGATGTTTTGAAAGGCTACCAATGGGAATTTAACCTTGTTGACTCAAAAGATGTAAATGCATGGTGTATGCCGGGTGGTAAGGTGGTCGTATATACAGGAATACTTCCCGTAACACAAAATGAAGCTGCACTGGCAGTAGTGATGGGACACGAAATTGCACATGCCATAGCGCAACACGGTAATGAAAGGATGAGCCAGCAACTGGTTGCAGAAGGGTTTGGTTCTCTTGGTAATATCCTAACCTCCGGAAACAGCTCAGTAAATAGTATTTTTAACGCTGTTTATGCGCCAGGCGCACAGGTTGGAGTATTGTTGCCTAATTCGCGCAACCAGGAACTGGAAGCGGATCAATACGGGTTGATTTTTGCCGCGATGGCCGGCTATAACCCCAACGAAGCGGTTCCTTTTTGGGAAAGAATGGCAAAGGCGGGCGGGGGACAAAAACCTCCTGAGTTTTTAAGTACGCATCCTTCTGATCAAACCCGCATTGAAAAAGTTCGAAAATACGCGGAAGATGCATTGCAGTATTATAAACCGCTCCAATAAAGGGTTTCAGCTATTTCTTATTTTTAGAATTTCCTGATAGTTGATCGTTTTTCCGGGTATTTCCGTCCTGCCTTGGTCATCCCCGATAATTTTACTATTTTTGCATCTCCTTTTTCCCAACAATCAAAATTGTGTTGAAGCATGATGCAGACTATGTTTGAAAAACTTCAACTTGCTGAAGAAAAAAACTTACTTATTCAAGGCTTGCCTTCTTCGATTGAAAAACAATTTGTAAAAATTTCATTTGCCAAGAATGTTACCCCATTACTCAAATCGAGGCGAATAGATTTTGCATTGGTTTTTGCCATCAACGAAAGACAGTTGAATGGCATTCTGAAAGAAGTGTTGCCTGCGCTTGACGAGGAGGGTAAGCTCTGGGTTGCTTATCCCAAAACCACCTCCAAAATCGTGAGCGATCTTAACCGCGCCTGCAGTTGGAAAATGCTCAATCAAAATGGCTTTGAAAGTGAATACCAAATTACGCTGGACAATGTTTGGACAGCTTTGCGTTTTAAGAAACCAGACGCTGTTAAGGTACTGCCGGGTGATCTCAAAAAAAATGGGCCTGCAACAGTAAACAGACTTCATACAAAAAACAAGACAAGATCGCAATCGTCCAGGAATGCCGTTAATGCAGCAATGGAAAAATAATTTTCTCCATTGCCCGTTAAAAGCCTCAAACTACCTCATTTAAAAATTACAGTTCCATGATCTTTAACCAGTGTAATTTCAAGCTGTTTGAGATGCTGATGGGTTTGTAACAGGGTGAGTTGCTCTTCAGCAGAATGAGCTTTTTCAAGGTCGCGCTGGTTCTCATCAATCAACCGTTTTATTTTTCGCAACTTCAGGTAGTTGAGCGTAGAGAAAACCTCAACCTTGTACAGGTCTTCCCGTGAAAGCAATGGTCCGTCATAATGATCTTTCCAGTTCGGGCTTAAATCGTAGCGATTATCCATTAAGCCTATTACCACCGAGCTCAGCTGCTGATCCTGGTGGTATAAAAAATTTTTAGGACTCACATCAACCCCCTTTTTTACCCACGACTGATAGGTTTCAATTACCAGCAGCATTTCTTTGTTATCAATTAGCTCCTGTAGTCCATTGGTTTCAAATTCTTCAAATATGTATTCGGCAACCGTGTTCTTTTCATTCCAGTTATAGGTGCCAAATTCGAGTAAAGCCCTTGCCATGTTTCTTTCAATCAATTCATCCTTGTTGAGCAAGGCCAAAGAATCTTCATCGCCTGTTGATGTTTCTTTGCCGGTTATTCCTTCGTCAAATTTTGCATCCTCCTGCTCCGTTTTGTATTCCCGCCTGGTAACTCTTTCACGGATGAACTTATTAACTAAGGTATTCAAGCCTGATTCATCAATTTTCAGTAACCCCGAACATTGCCTTATATAATCCTGCTGCCTGGTAAAGTCTTCTGCTTTGTTTAACCTCGAGATCGTTTCGGCGATACGGTTAACTACCGCAGCTTTTTTATTAGAATCGTTGCCCGCATCCTTAAGGGAAACCTCCAATTGGAAAAGAACAAAGTCTTTTTTATTATCGGTAACAAATTTTTTGAAAGCTTCACTACCCGTCTTTCTTACATAACTGTCAGGATCCTCGTTATCGGGTATCAACAGCAATTTAACCTGCAAACCTTCTTCCAGGGCAAGGTCAAGTCCACGCAGCGCAGCTTTTATGCCTGCCTGGTCGCCATCGTAAATGATTGTGAGATTGCCCGTGTATTTCTTTATCAGTCGCAATTGGTCGGGCGTTAATGAAGTGCCTCCGCTGGCCACAACATTCTCAACACCTGCCTGGTGTAATGCAATAACGTCTGTATAACCTTCCACAAGCAGGCATTCATCGGCTTTGTCGATCGCCTGCCGGGCAAAATAAGAGCCGTAGAGAATTTTGCTCTTACTGTAAATTTCATTTTCGGGAGTATTAATATATTTTGGCGCCCTGTCGTTTTTTCCAATAACACGGGCGCCGAAACCAATTATTTTCCCGGTGTTGTTATGAATTGGAAAGATAATACGTCCCCGATAGTTATCTATCAGATGTTCGTCTCTCATGACTACGAGGCCGGTTTTTTGTAAATTATCCGGATTGTATTGGGCCGCCACGGCTGCCCTGGCAAATCCATCCCGTTGCTGTGCGCAATATCCCAATTGGAACTTTTCGATAACCGGTGAATTAAACCCCCGTTCTTTAAGATAGCTTAGGGCAATATCCTGCCCTTCTTCGCTGTTCAACAGCAGATCAGTGAAAAATTGTTGAGCAAAATTGTTGATGATATAAAGACTGTCGGCCGTTTGGTGTAATTCACGAAGTGCCGGACTCACTTCTGTTTCCTCTACTTCTACATTGTAGCGGTTGGCAAGCCAGCGTAGTGCTTCAACGTAACTGTATTTTTCGTGCTCCATTAAAAAACCAATCGTATTGCCGCTTCGCCCGCAACCAAAGCATTTATAAATTTCTTTGGTAGGAGAAACCGTAAACGACGGCGTTTTTTCATTGTGAAATGGACAGAGTCCCAAATAGTTGGTTCCCCTTTTCTTCAGCTTGACAAAACTGCCCACGATGTCAATAATATCTAGCCTGGAAAGGATTTGCTGTATGGTAACTTCTGAGATCAATTAAAAACCAATTTAATATTATCGTTACAAGTTAAGACGTATGACACTATCCGTGAATTTTTTTTTAAGCAGGTGGTTTGCAACAATTTAAAAATGTATTATACGTTATCATAGCTGTTGTCTATATCCTCGAATAACTAAGAATAATTTCCTATGAAGAGAATTATACGGTTCGTACCCTTACTGCTATTGATGTATGTCAATTTGTATGCGGGCCATACAACGGGCACAGCGCCAACGG
>CAYMKT010000086.1:0-16152 GCA_964391065.1 uncultured Terrimonas sp.
TATACCATAAAATTAGACAGTATTTTTTAAAGTGCCGGCTTCGCCCATTCAAAGGGTGCATTCCAAATTGTCGCTGCATATTTAGATGCCCTCACCCTTTTTATTCCCTCTCCGTGCAGCGGCGAGGGAAAAGTGGTGCGACAATTTAAAATGCACCCCATTCAAAGACAAAGGTCTGCCTAACATTTAAACCCTTAGCATGCCCCGGAAACCCCTGGCGGCATAGTAGGACTCTGCGCCGTTGTGATAAATAAACACGGTATTATAACGGCGATCGCAAAAGAGTGCGCCGCCAAGTTTGCGGATATCAGAAGGTGTTTTCACCCAACTGGATGTTTTGGTGTCGAAATTTCCCAGTTGCTGCAACTCCCGGTATTGTTCTTCCGATAAAAGCGCAATGCCCATGGCGTTGGCCATATCAATAGCGCTGTTTTTGGGTTTGTGTTCTTTCCTTGAATCCAGCGCCTCACGGTCATAACATATGCTGCGGCGGCCGTTGGGACTCTCCGCCGAACAATCGTAAAAAATGTATTCACCCGTTTTTTTATCAAGCCCAACAACATCCGGTTCACCACCCGTACTATCCATTTCATTGAGCGACCACAGTTTTTCAGCAGCCGGCTGCTTACCGGAAAAGGAGGCTTCCAGCTTTGATTGCAGGCCGGCCCATGCAACACCTTTATGACGGGCGCTGTTTTTCTCAAAGCGCGTTTTCAACGTACTGAGAAGATCTGCAAATTGTTTGGGCGACAATTTTTTCTTATTGTTATCCATGTTTTCGTGATTTATGATGATGAGTGTTGAATGCGGGTTTTAACGATTTTCAATCGTTTTCTCCATGCTGCCTTTATTCAAATTTATTTCATTTTACCCTCATGGTCCGTTCTTCAATATGGGTTACGTCATCGGACGTTACTGTGGTTGTCTGCACACTGTAAATCACCCATCCTGTACCGTGAATTTGTGAACTGGTTAAGGTTTCGTTCTTCAATTCTTTCAGGTCTTCCCGGGTGGGCGGGTCAACTTTCATATTCTTTGCTATTGTTGCCAGGTAGTTGAATGTGGCGTTGGTTAATTGTTCCTGGTTCACTTCCTGGGTGGCGCTCACAATATAGC
Organism: uncultured Terrimonas sp.; assembly: GCA_964391065.1. GTDB lineage: Bacteria > Bacteroidota > Bacteroidia > Chitinophagales > Chitinophagaceae > Agriterribacter. The sequence continues at coordinate 1,117 of CAYMKT010000086.1, forward strand.
TGTTATCGGCTTCATTAAGCTCGTCGAGATAAATAGTGATATCAGAATCGAATGGTTCACCCCCAAACAGGTTCGGTACTTTTTGTGTTCCTCCCAGCCGTTTTCCCAGTGTGTATTTAGCGCCGTGAAAACTATGAAATTGCTGAATGTCTTTAATGGATACGGACTCAATAGCTTCCTTTGTGGAATACATTGCCGCAAGTTGTGTTATCACTTCATCCATCCCGGGAACGTCTTTAAACTCGGTACTTAAAGCTGTAGTCGTTTTTTGAATATAGTCTTTGATGTCTTTCCAGTTTACCACTTCCATAAAGCTGCCGAGTTCGTCCGTTTTGAAAACCACTTTCATGTCGGAGGTGATATTCATCAATTTTTGAATAGTGGCGTTGGAGCTACTGGTATGGATGTTTTTATAAAGCCATTGAATGGTATAGGATTTGCCGGTCGAATCTAACACCGTAATTTCAACCTCGTAGGTCATCAATTCGTTTGAAAGGGTGTCCACGCCCTTCATCTTCGTTTTTGTTGTTGCGATAGCATAGTTTTGTTTTTCACCTTTGTCCCAGTAGGCAACTACCTGAACCGATGAATCGCTGATATTGATTTGCGCAGAACCGGTTAATGCGGCAAGTATGAAAATGCCTGCAAAAAAGGTAGCTTTCATTTATTCTGTGTTGTGTTCATGATCATGCTTATCACCGGTTTACCAGGTATTGCCGGGTATCGCTCCTTCGATCCACACCGGTTTTGCAGGAGCAATTGCCGAATATATTGATAATTGGGTATGACGCAATGCGGTTGATTAAAATTTTCCCGGCAATCAACTGGCGGTGGGGTGGAGTGCTGTTTGCATGAAGGAAACGGGAAAGCCGGTATTTTACGGAACAGGCAACCTAAGCCGCTTTTTATCAGGACTGAACAATAACCTGACCCATAAAAAAATCGCCTGGAGAAATTTCTCCGGGCGACTTTCAATGATGGCTATTTTGTAACCTGATTTTTTTTATTTCATGGAACTACCGCCACATTGGTTTCTTTGTTTGAGACATAGCTGTTGAGAATGGCAGTAATTTTTTCTTTGCGGCGCTTTTCCGGCAGCCCCTCGCTTTCAACAGCGGCCAATTGTTGTCCCAGCCGTTTGCCATCCACATCCGGCACAACGTGTACTACGTTCTTGCCCTTCATTGTTTCCTCCCACGATTGCCGGACGGTACTCCAGAACTGGCTGTGTTTTGCCCACCAGTCGGCGGCCGGTTTACATTTACTGTCGTCTGTTTTTCTATAAATGTTATAGCCTTTTTCTTCTGCGAGGTATAGGTCCGGCGTTCCGTTTTTGCGGATAATTTTTTTATTATCCTGTTCATGTACCCATCCTGAGTCGGTAATAACAACCCGGTTGGTTCGCTGCAGTACATTATAGTCTTTGCGCTTGGTATATTCTCTGCGCGGTAATGGCGCGTCGGTGGTATTCTCCCAATAGTATTTACCATTGGAGCTTACCCAACTGCTGCTGCCCTGGTAACGGGGTGCATCATCCACTTCCCAAACGGTTTGCTGCCATTGCCCTTTTACGTCATTTTTGTTGCCTGCTGTATACTTCCAGGTGGCATCGTGGTCAAATTTCCATATTCCCGCTTTTTCATATTCCCAATCTTCGCGCCAATGCTTGATGATAAAAGTATCGCTGGCAACCAGCAGATGCTGTAAGGCAAATTTGGATGGCGACGTTTCTACCGCTACCACCCATTCTAATCCTGATACCTGGTAGCGCGGAGGGAATTTGTATTCTTCATCCGCAGCAAAAGTTTCCGCATATTTAAAATCCACTTCGTAACACCCGCACAAGCTTTTAATAGCCTGTTGTTCTTTAGCAGTTTGGGCCTGTAATCCCATGGACATACCTGCAAGTGCCGGTAATAAAAAAAATACTTTCATAGTTTTTTGTTTGAATTGTCATTAACCTTAATACTAAAATGTTTTTGTGCCATCGGGCTGGTAGATATACCGGAAAGTATAATAGCGTGCTACATCATCTGCTGAAGGTGTGGCGGGGGCTCCTTTGTAATAGCTCAGGATCTCCACTTTTGCATATTTTCCGGATGCGGTTCTCACTACCATTACATTGCCGGGTATAGGTGAAATAATGTTTGTGCTAAAATCATAATTATACCATCCGTTGCCCGACCCGGTGGGTATAGCATAATCGGGTATGGCGCTGTTATCGGTGCGGAATACGGAGTCGGCAGGAATAGTTTTATAGCTGTCGAAGCTCACGGCTCTTTGCACAAATGCGCCACCGCCGCCCGAACCGCTTGTTCCGCCATTGGTGATGATGGTAGTGCTGCGGATCGCAATGTCCCATTTACTGGTTGCTGAATCGGTATGAGGAACAATCTCATTTCTTTCGAGTGAAAAAAATGAAAAATGATTGCCGGTGGTGGCAGGATCGGCTGCGAAATCGTTTACCTCGGTAGTCGCTAATACTTCTTCCTCCGGTGTTGGATTGTCGTCTTTTTCGCAGGAGGCGAATACCATTATTGAGGCTGCCGAAAAGATAAACAGGCGTGACACTTGTTGCTTCATATTATTTATTGTTTTTTATTTTTAAATGAAAGTTGGTAACCAACACCCAGGTAACAGGTGATGCCCGGGTTGTTGGACGCATATCCTGGGTTCTGGAAATTGGTAAGGTTGTCTATTCCCGCTTTTATATCAATACCGTTATTAAAGGATTTGCCGGCGCTGATATTGATCTGCACATTTCCTTTTACATATTCATCATCGCGGTTTAAAACCAGGTTGCCATCCACATCACGCACTCCCCAACGGCTCCTGTACAGCAATCTCGCTGTGGCAAACCAGGATTGATGCTCGTACAATAATTTCAGGTTGGCCATATGTTCGCTGCGGTCCATTAAGCCGCCATAGTCGCTCCTGCTGAGTTGTACAGATGTCAGCGAACCAGGCTCTTTGCCGAACAACAAACCCTCGTCAATTTTTTTCAATACTTCTTTATCTGCGGTAATTAAAAACTGGTAGCCGGCCTCTACGCGGAGGCCACGGGTGACCTGGTATTTTATTTCTGTTTCAATACCCTCGGTGAGGGCGCTGTTTACATTAAAATAGCTGTACACGGGAGCCTGTGAAGCTTTGTAAGCAATGATATTGGTTACTATGAGGTTATTGATATCATTTCTGAATGCGTTCAGCGTAACAGACATGTTTTTATTAACATTGTAGGAAGCGCCCAGGTTGAAACCTCTTGAATACTCGGGATCAAGTAATTTGAGCTCGTAGCCAAAGGGTGTTATGCTCGTGAGTATGCCCGCCTGCAGTTGTTCCTGTAATTGCTGGGAAGAAATCTCGTTTGCTCCATATACCGTGTATCCGCCGGCTGCATTGTTGGTAAAATTCAGGTACAATTGCCGGAAATCCGGCGCTTTAAACCCGGCGCCATACGATGCATTGATCGCCAGATTTTTTGTTGCTTTTACATGAACGGCCAGTTTCGGGCTTACCCGGCTGGCATATGCAGCATTGTTATCGTAACGAACGCCGGCAATAACCGTTGCAAGCTCGCCAAAGCGATGTTCGTCCTGTAAAAAAACATAGCCGATCTGATTGGTGCGTATACCGCTGTAACGATTGGTATTTAGCCTTTCCCAGGTATAGCCTCCGCCCGCCACCAGCGAATTATTTTCTGCGATTTGCAGGTCGGTTTGATTTTCTATTCGTTGAAACCGTTGCTGAAAAAAGTCGTCGTAGTAGAGGCTGTCGGCGCCGTTGATGTAATCTTTTGTTTCCGTTTGAAACTGGGAAATATTGCCTCTTATAATGGTTTTGAGATGGCGGGTAACCTGTATCTGGGCCTCCGGAAAAATATTATATTCATTGATTTTGGGTTTCCCGGAAATAATATTTTTACCATTGCCGTACAAATCGTTTTGTTCTTCATAATAATAGCGGAAAGAAAGTCCCATTTTGATCGCCTTGCTTACCTGCTGTTGCAATTTGATCTGCGAGGTATAGCTTTGGTACGGCATTACGGTTTTACCGGTATCTGTTTTATCAAAGTCGTAGCCCTGTGAGCTGTTCCGGTTCAGAAATGCCGATACGTTGAAGCCTTTGTAATGATATGCCCCCCCGATGTTGGCATCAATAGTGTGATAACTTCCATACCGTAAGTTTGCCTGGATGGCGCTCTTTTTTTGTTGTTGGGTAATGATGTTAATTACCCCGCCCATCGCTTCGCTGCCATACAGGCTGCTCGATGGGCCCTTTACGATTTCAATCTGCTGCACATTGTTTACGGTAATCCGGTCAAGGTTCAGCACCCCGCCATTGCGCCCGATCAGGGGTTCGCCATCAATTAATATCAACACATAGTCCGGGCTTAATCCCTGCACCTGTATGCCGGTGCCGAAACTATTGGTGGTGTATAACCCGGTTTGTTCGCGAAGAATGTTGCCAAGCCTTAACGCCCCGCTTTGCTGAATGGCTTTTTGTTTCACTACAGTAACCGGAACAGCCACGTTGCTTAGTTTTCTATAGTTACGTGTAGCCGTTACCACTACCGTTTCCAGTTGTTTGCTGAGGGTGTCCGGTAAACTGTCCTGCGCGGAAACCGACTGGGATAATAACAGCAGCGCAGTAATTTTAAATGTAATAACGAGGTAATGCATGGATGAATGCAAAACTACTCCTGCCTGTTTGGGTTGTCTTTAGCAATTGGGAAATTGATTTACGAAAAGGGGAAATAATCGCCTGGACAGGAAACGCTACTATGCCGCAACAAAAAACAACGGTTTACTGCTGAATAATAAAGAAGCTGGCAACAAACTATTTCTTTTTCGGACGCAATTCATTTATTTCATTCATCAATGTGAGGGTATATTCCTTGCTTGATTTTTCAATTTCTGAAGGATTATGTGCTTTGGATTGAATGGATAGCAACAACTCATCCGTGGTGAGTTCAAAGAGTTTAGCCTCCAGGAAATATTTTCTGTCTGTAGAATAATAACCGGGTGTAGACATGGTGCTTACCGCATAACCATAGTATCCGCCAAAACCGCCATAAGCGCCATACCCACCGTATGCTCCATAACCATAGGGTGAGTAAGACATTGAAGAGCCGGGCACATATTTTGTTTCGGAGGTTTCGTGTACCAGTGCTACGGTAAATATGGCTTCGCAGTTTAAATCGCGTAACTTCTGGATGAATACATCTTTAACCGGGGCAATCAAATGCATTTCTACAGGTCCAATAATATTAACGCTTTTATATGCTTTTAATCCTCTTTTTTCGGCCGCGGCTGCCAAATCATCCTCTAAGGTTACCCTTGTTTTCATGTTATCTGTAAAAGCAATAATAAAAATACTTTTAAGCGGCTCCGCCGGCAGTTTCTCCCTGTCTACCCATACGCTCGTTGTTTTAATAGTTGGGCCGCAGGATGTGATGATAAGGCATAAAGCGAAGACCGGTAATATTGAAAACAATTTTGATTTGTTCATTTTATGAAGTGATTGATTAGCAAAAAGAAGATGAAAATAGGCTAAATTCCGTCAATTTGTTGACATCTGTGCGAAACACCATCATATCCCTCATTCTCGGAGGGTGGGCTCAATAAACCGAAAACTTATAAAATTTACTTTCTATTCCGTCGGGTATCAGTTTGCTCAGGGTCTTTTGAAAATTCCTGATTTCCTTATCCATTAGCTTTTGTTCATTGTTTTCAGTAGCCAGGAACGATGGTTTAAAAAATGCTTTGATGGTGAGGTAAGATGCATACAGTGTGGTAGGGATGTCGAAAAGGTTGATTTTTGTGTTGGCCTCAAATTTACCATTTACATAAAATGGATAAGGCCGCGCAACTGCATTGATCATGATTTGCTTATAAGCGGATGTTTTTTTATTGATCACATCACGTTGAAGGGTGGCTAAATTACCCGGAACTCTTATCTCAATCGTAGGGTAAGGTTTTTTCAATTCATAATCTATTTTGTTCGTTATTTTTCCTGATCTGTCTCTGTCTAAAATAATTTCAATTGTTTCCTGGTTTTCCAATGCCTCCAGAACAGGTTTCAAAAAATTATGGTAATAGCCAATTGCCAGTGCAGTTGAAGGTAAGATCGTGTAGGTAAAAAGCCTTTCGGCGATTTCCATTTTTTCACGGATTTTAGCGCACGATTCTGTTAATGCTGCCATGAGGTTGTCCTGGCGTACAAATGTGGTAGTAGTTATTCCATTCCAGTCGCTGAATAATTTAACGCCATCTTCCAGAACAAAAAATGTTCTGTCTAATCCAATTCGTCCCAGGAAAAGGCCAAACTCAAAAATTACATTATCCCTGGTAATGTTAGTTGCTTTACTGTCAATTGTTGCTGTATCGTCTCCGGCAAAAACGGCGATAAAAAAATCATAGTAGCTGGCGCGGTTCATTAAGGTCTCTAAAGTGCCTTCATTCAGTTTAAAGATATTTTCAGTCCAGATATCTACATCTGCCTCATCGTCAAAATTTAATTTTATGGCTTCGGCAATGGCTTTCGATTTACCCGATGATGCAATAAAAATGGTGGGTTTGCTGTCTGCTCGATTTTTTTTCATAATACCATGAAGTGTTTAAATATGCTGAGTCTGAGTAAATATGGTGCCGGGGTTAAGCCAAAACGCCTTGTTTGTTGTATTTTGCCCTGTAATCAAAGGGGGATAAGCCTGTTATTTTTTTAAAGACTTCCCTGAATGCTTTATCATCCGAATAGCCCACTTCAACCATGACCTCGAAAATGCTTTTCCTTCCTTTTTCCAATGTTTTTTTGGCAACTTCCACTTTTACACGTTGCAAATATTCCATCGGTGTATTACCGGTAGCTTTGATAAAGCGCCTGTCAAAATTTCGCCTGCTGGTCGCCAGCTTTGAAGCCAGTGCTTCGAAAGAAATTTTTTCGCTCAAATTTTCTTCAATATAAGTTTGAGCTTTGCAAACCATTTCATCCCCATGGTTCTTCTGTGTTTGGAAAATGAAAAAAGGAGATTGTGAAGTTCTTTCTATATCAATTTGAAAAACTTTTGAGCAGTAAATGGCCGTCTGCCGGTCAAAGAATTTTTCTACCAGGAAAAGAATAAGATTCAAAAAAGAATAGGCGCCGCCGTTAGTATATATTCCCTGCTGAACGGTAATCAGTTTATCGGGTTGAAGATCAATATTGGGAAACAGCCGTCTGAAATCGGCAGCGGCATTCCAATGTGTGGAGCAGGTTTTGCCCTCCAGTAAACCGGTAGCGGCCAGCAAAAAAGCCCCTGTACAAATCGTTGCCACCTCAGCGCCATTTTTATACTGCTCCCTGGTCCAGTTGATAAGGGCAGCGTTATCTTTAATTACGTTATCGTAATCATATGAAAGGGAGGGTATGATAATGAGGTCGGTTTTTTTGAAGTGGTGAATATTTTTGGGGTAGATCGAAAAGAATCCGGCATTGGACTTCAGTTCCGATATCAAACCAGCTATGTGAATTTCCATCAGAGATGGGTGTCCCATTTTTTGCCAATAGGTGTTCGCCCTGCCCAGGATTTCAAACGAGCCTGTAATGCTGCTCAGGTTAACGTTTCCCTTTGGCACAACAATGACCACTTTTTTCATGGAAAATATTTATGCAAAAATAGATCATTATGTTGTCCAGATCAACCCTGTACAAAGTCTATTTGGCACCCTGTTACTCCAGATTTAAGACAGTAATTTTGACCTGTTCTTGAAATATGAATTCAAAAAACCTACAAAAATGACAACGCTTGATTTTAGTACTGCCACGTGGGTAAACCAAACACCGAAAGAAGTATTCGATGCCATTAATCATATTAGCGGCTGGTGGTCTGAAGATTTTGAAGGCAGATCACAAAAGCTGAATGATGAGTTTACGGTTCGTTTCGGTGAAACTTTTATAACGATTAAAATTATTGAGCTTATTGCCGATCAAAAAATAGGTTGGCGTGTGACGGATTGTTATAAACATTGGATTAAAGACAAAAAGGAATGGCTGAATACCACAATGACCTGGGAAATTTTGCCAGGAAAGGATGCAACGAAAATTGGGTTTACCCATGTCGGCCTTGTTCCCGGACTGGAGTGTTACGGAGGCTGTGAAAAAGCGTGGAATTTTTACATAAAAGAAAGCCTGTTTAAATGGCTAACCGGGGGGAAGGGAGTGCCGGAATTGAAAGTCAAGCAAGGGCTATCAGCATAACCAATCCTAACAGGGCAAATGTATTTATGCTAAGATGCCGGGTGTTAATGTGCATACTTGCGTTGCGCTTCGCATCCGCTTTTACTCAACTTAAAACAGAAAAAAATGACTACGTCTGATTTTACCACTACCATTTTGGTAGACCAAACGCCCAAACAGGTATTCGATGCCATTAACAATGTTCGCGGTTGGTGGTCGGAAGAAATTGAAGGCAGTACGGATAAACTCAATGATGAGTTTAAGTATCATTATGAAGATGTGCATCGTTGCCAAATGAAAATAATAGAGTCTGTCCCGAACACAAAAGTGGTTTGGTTGGTATTGGACAATTATTTCAAATTTACGGAGGACAAAACCGAATGGATAGGCACAAAAATTGTTTTCGAAATCGCTGAACAGGATAACAAAACACAACTCCGCTTTACTCATCAGGGTTTGGTCCCAGAGTACGAATGTTTTGATATCTGCAAAGATGCGTGGACCCAGTATATACAGCAAAGTTTGCGCAGCCTGGTTTCCACAGGTATAGGCATGCCTAACGGTAAGGACAAACCGCAAACTGAAAATGAATGGAAACTTGCGCCAGCAGAATAACGCCGTTGTGTATTTGAAAATAGGGAAAATAAAAATGCGGGATTGGTAAAAAGGAGTCTTTGGCGGGAGATGCAAACCTATTTACTGGTGCTCATTCCTGTTTTTAATTTTCTTTCATTACCAGTTACTACAATAATTCCATTGAATAGTTTCATGTTCGTTATAGCAAATTTTTCCGGCAACCCCTTGCTATACGATTTCCAGGTATCAAGTGCATTGTCCTTTCTGTACACACCGTCCCATTGCCCGGCAAACAGGAAGTTGCCATTTTTAATTACATTGAATGTATACAGGTCGGCGGGCAAACCCTGCTGAATATTTCGCCAGGTTTGGCCTTTGTCAACAGACGAAAGCAGTTCATTGTACACCATTGCGTAAATAACCTTATTGTCGGAACTGATATTGTGAATGGAGCGATTGGCTAAAATTGGCTTCCAGTTTTTTTGATCTTCCGCATTTGTGAATATCCCCTGGTTAGTGCCTATAAAAATGCTTCCATCCAGCGCTGTAATGCCATTAACCTGCATGGTACTGTTTCCATATTCCAGTTCCCATCTTTTTCCGGGCTCATTGTAGGAGTATAGTCCCGCATTCGTTCCCGCATACAAAAAAGAGAACCAGTATAAGGTTTTTCATGATACATTTTTGTTGCAAAAATTATGGTAGCCGGTTGCCGATGGCAGGTAGGGGTCAACTTAACTCCAGGCTGAAGTCAGGCGAATAGTCCAGCAATTGATTCCATGGTAATAAACATTTTTTTACTATCTGGTAGAAGTATAAATCCATATTTACTATAAAACTGTATTGCATCATTATCGATAGGATCTACTATTACAGCCATAGATCCAATATTATTTGCAGAGATGTCATAACTTCTTTTCAACGCCTCTATCAAGAGCAATTCTCCTAATTTTTGTCCTTTGTGGGCATTGTGGATAGCTAATCTGCCCAGCAGCGTTGCCGGTAGATTGTGATAAGATGGTGGGAGCTTTCTGATAATTTTTTCTGGTAGCAATGCTCTATTTACAGAAGTACTTGATAAGGTATAATAGCCCTTTACCTTATTATCCTTATCTGCAAGGACAAAACATACTGAAAGTTTTCGTTTCACATCCTGCTTGGCTTGATTCTGAAAATAATCATCAAGAAGCTTTTTGCCGCAGGTGAAATCCTTTTTTCTATGCAAAGAATTTAATGGCTGAGTGAGGTAACTCATTTACCAGCGATTGCTTTGTTAAAACGGGAGACAGCTTTCTTCAGACTTGCATTTGGTTTAGGAGGATTCATTATTGCATTAAAAAATATATCCTGATCTTTTTTTGATGCCAGAATCGAATTGTGTTCTTTGATGATGTTACTGGCTTGTTGTTGCATAGAAAATATTACAAATTCAGTCAGCGTTCTAAACCCTCCTAAGTTTGCAGCATACTCAAAATACTCTTTTTGATCTTTGGGTAGCCTGGTATCAAAGCGTGATTTCTCTAAAGTCTTCATAATTAGTTTTCATTATGATGTAAATGTACGGAAATTGTCCGTACAAGTTGATAATAATGTCCCCATTTTCTAAACCGCTGATTTCCAGCTATGTTGAATTGGATGGAATGTCACATTGTAAGAAAAGCGCCCAGATATTATTGCCAACCAGGTCCACAATTAAAAGCCAGCGATTTCATCATTCACTTCACACACCCAGCCTTTGCCCCTGACCGTTATAAATTCTTTGCAATCATTGTTGGTGACCAGGTTTGGGTTTGATAAAACGTTTTCTTTTACCGCGTTTCTTACGATTTGAATTTATGGAATATCGTCAATTCGCGCTTCCCGGATGATTATTTTTGTCGATTAAATTGGATTGAACCCTGTCATGGTTGTATTGCACTCAACGCGGCATAAAAATACTTTTTCCTCAAAGGTCATCAATGACTTTGTGCGGTAGCTTTTAAATAGCCCGGGGAACGCAACTTTAATATCAGTAAAATGATAATACATTTGCCTGCATGAGCAACAGCTATTCCCGTTTTGACAAAATATGTTTTGCTTGTTCGATAACCGCAATAGTGATTTGCGGAGGGATGTTCGGGTGCGCCCCGGAAAAAAAGTACGACAACGAAGTGGTGGTGATTCAAACCAAATTCGGCGATATCAAAGTGGAATTGTATCCCGAAAAGGCTCCGGCCACAGCGTCGGCTTTTCTCCAAAATGTCGATTCGGGATATTATGCCAATTGTTCGTTCTACAGGGTGTTGCGCAAAGATAACCAGGTAACGGGCGCTCTCCATTCCTATCTTATACAGGGCGGTGTTTGGCAATCCGATCCCGATTTGAAAATGAAATTCAAACCCATTCAGCATGAGCCTACCAGCCAAACCGGAATTCTCCATACCAGGGGAATTATTTCACTGGCAAGAAACGAACCGGGAACGGCCACTTCCGAATTTTTCATCTGCGTTGAAGATGAACCGGGCTTCGACTATGGCGGTAAAAACAATGCAGACGGTTTGGGTTATGCCGCTTTTGGCAGGGTAGTAGAAGGCATGGAAACGGTAGAAAAAATTTACCGGCAACCGGAAAATCAACAGCGCTTTATACCACCGGTTACCATTCTCAATATAGTGCGTATGGAACGGGTAGTGAACAGGGAACAATAAGCTGTTAGCTGAAGCAGGTAAATCACCAAGATTTTTTTAGTTGAAAATGTGATAAATTGTAAATTATACATTACATTTGGTAATGTAAACTTTACTTTTATGCAACAGAATGATTTTCCCTATTCGTATTGGGCTAAAGTGCTTGGAGCGCTGATAATCATCGGCGGTATTATTGGTTTTCTCCTGAAATACTATAAAAGCGGCATTGCTGATATAAATGATTTGGCGCTTGGGATGAGTTGGGGGCTTGTTTTTATTTTCTTTTCTAAGGAAAGAACGGATGATGAAATGATGCAAACCCTAAAATTCAAAGCGTTGACGAGGGCTATCATTGTGTCGTTTTTCTTTACGCACCTGTATAATTACTTTTTCTTGAACTGGCGCTTTGAGCGGGAGCATGATACGATACGCTCTGTTTCCGCTTACCAGTTTTTTGCACTAACCCTGGCGATCGCTACAGTAAGCTTTTATTTTTTGAAACGCCAGGCATCGCTAAAGGAGGTGGAATGAAAAATTTAATAAAGGTTGAGCGGGCCAGGCATAATATAACACAAGCTGAGCTGGCTGAAAAAGTGAAAGTGGCCCGGCAAACTATTATTGCCATTGAAGCAGGCCGATTTGTTCCCTCGGCAGTATTAGCCTTTAAAATTGCCAGCGTACTTCATTGTAAACCCGACGAGCTATTTGAACTCGAAAACAAGGATTGGCTATAAGGTTGGAAGTTGCATCCATGCAACGCATTGCTCCCTGCTGCCGGTGTGTTAACAGCAATGTGTACTGCTAATTTTATCCACAAAAAAACCTGCTGACAAATTTCCAGCAGGTTCACTAATCTTGTGTTTACTTACCACCTATCACTAACCACTTATCACTCCACCCTCACCCCTTACCACTCCGCTCTCACTTCTCCTTCCACTCCACACCGGTATCCTTCCAGCTTTTGCTATTGGCAGAATCGATTACTGCTTCGCAAACTTTCTGCGTTTCATACGCGTCCCTGAATGTAGGATGACAGGGTTCGTTGGTTTCGAGTGATTTTAAAAAGTCGGCTACCTGGTGAATAAAACTATGTTCGTAGCCGATGCCCAGTCCCGGTACCCACCATTTGTCCATATAAGGTTGGTCGCCATCGGTAACGTGGATGGAGCGCCAGCCGCGAACAATGGAGTCATCCGCATGATCAAAATATTCCAGCCGGTTCAGGTCGTGCAGGTCCCAGCGTATGGAAGCATGTTCGCCGTTGATTTCAAAAGTGTATAGCGCTTTATGTCCGCGGGCGTAACGGGTCGATTCAAACAAGCCCAATGAGCCGTTATCAAAATGGCAGTGAAAAAGACAGGCATCATCAATACCTACTTTCTGCACTTTGCCCGTAAGTTGGTGCACCCGTTCCTTTACAAAGGTTTCTGTTACAGCCGATACATCTTTGATGCCGCCGTTCAGCCACATGGCGGTATCAATGCAATGTGCCAGCAGGTCGCCCGTAACGCCCGATCCGGCAGCTTCGGCGTCGAGGCGCCATAGGCCGGCTCCACCCTGGGGCAGGTCGGCGCTGATGGTCCAGTCCTGCAAAAAGTTAGCACGGTAATGAAAAATTTTCCCCAGCTTTCCCGAAGCCACAATTTGTTTAGCGAGGGTAACCGCGGGTAAGCGCCGGTAGTTATACCAAACGGTGTTTTTTACGCCAGCTTTTTCAATCGCGTCCACCATGTCTTTGGCTTCGGCTACCGTGCGGGCGAGTGGCTTTTCGCAAAGGATCATTTTACCAGCTTTTGCCGCGGCAATCGCAATTTCGGCGTGCATATCGTTAGGTGTACAAATGTCTACCGCATCAATATCGTCACGTGCGATCAATGCCTTCCAGTCGGTTTCTACGGAAGCATAGCCCCATTGATCTGCGAAGGCCTGCACCTTTTCTTTATTGCGCGAACATACGGACTGCAATACTGGTCGATATTCCAAATCAGGAAAAAAGTCAGGCGCCCTTTTATAGCCATTGGTATGAGTGCGGCCCATAAAACCGGTACCTACCAGTCCTATGCGTAATGTTTTTTTATTGTTCATGTTTTACTGATTAAATGTTGATGTGAAATATAAATTTCTTCTTTTGTCATTTTTGTAAGACCGGAAGATTGGAAGATTGGAAGACTGTAAGACTGTAAGATTGGAAGATTGGAAGACCGAAAGAATGTAAGATTGCGGGACTGTAAAAGATACGCTCTATCCCTCTTACCTTCTTACCCTCTTACTCTCTTACTCTCTTGCTCTCTTACCCTCTTACCCTCTTGCCCTCTTGCTCTCTTGCCATCTTACTCTCTTACTACTCCCTCCATCCATGCTGATCCCGTACTTTAATCATGGCGGCGAGGATGTCGTTCCAGGTCTGTTGTTTCATCATCACATCGTTGGGGAACATACATCCATCCCAGCAAATATGTTTGAATGCTTTGGTGAGCTTGCCGTTTTCATCGCGCAGCCAGTAGCCGGCGTCATGCGCAATGTCTAACTTTCCGTTAGGGTCCGTTGCCAGGCAATGGCGGCCGGTTTTATCGTGCGAGCCTGAGCCATGCACGGTACCATCATTCTGCGCCACATGAAAATCGATTGTCCACGGACGTAGGGCGGCCGTTAGTTTTTTCAACCCTTCGTTCAGCGCTTCGCGGTCTTTCCAGTCAAAATTTTCAGGAAGGATGCGGTGTTCCGGAGCGTTGTAGCCGAGCAGGTATAAAAAGGTATGCGACATATCGGCCTGGAATCCAATATTAGGACGATCCACTGCTTCCAGCGTATCGATCATCGTTTTCCAGCTATGCATGCCACCCCAGCAAATTTCGCCTTCGGCTGCCAGCTTTTCGCCAAAACCGGCGGCCACGTCGCAAGCTTCGCGAAAGGTTTGGGCGATTAATTTCGTGTTATTTACCGGGTCTTCGGACCATTTTTCGGGACTGCTTGCAGAATCTATACGCACCACGCCATAGGGGCGAATGCCCATCTCGCGTAATTGTTTCGCATAAATGCAGGTTTTGCGCACCTGTTCTACAAAATGGGCGCGATCTTCTTTGCTGCCCATTGCAGGTCCGCCCCAGATGGGCGCCACCAAACTGCCTATTTTCAAATTAAAAGCGGCTACTTTGTCGGCGAGTTTTTTGGGACCGTCTGCGTCATCAAGGTCAATAGAAGGATCGAAAAGTCCGATGTCAACGCCGTCAAATTTCACACCATCCACCTCGGCGGCAGCGGTCATTTCAAGCATTTTATCAATGGCGATGGGCGGCTCCGAATCAGGTCCTTTGCCCACTATGCCGGGCCAGGTAGCATTGTGCAATTTGGGATAGTTGTTCTTGTCCATATCGTTAATTTATTGTTTTGAGGTGTCAGGTGTTAGGTATCAGGTATCGGGTATCAGGTATCAGGTGTTAGGTTGCTGTGAGCCGTCAGTCGTGAGCTATGAGCTTTGGGAAGTTAAGATTATTTCCTGCTGCACTTATTTTGCCCTTTGCTCATTGCCCATTGCATTCAGTTCACTACTCTTTGCCCCTTCTCCTGTTCAAGTTAT
>CAYMKT010000087.1:0-4425 GCA_964391065.1 uncultured Terrimonas sp.
GTAGCCTCGACAGGAATCGAACCTGTATCTGGAGCTTCGGAAACTCTTATACTATCCATTGTACTACGAGGCCTAAAAAATGTGAGAATGCGAAGAATGTGAAAATGTGGCAAATGAATTTCCACATTACTTAATCAACCCATGCGCATTTTCTGCAAATATTTTTACGGCAATAGCCAGCAAAATTACGCCAAAAAACTTACGTACCGCAATTAATCCCACCTGTCCTAAAAGTTTTGCTATAATATTCAACGATTTTAATACCAGGTAAATAATAACCAGATTAATAATGATCCCACCCAATATTATCCCGTCGGAAAAACTTGCTTTCAGGGATATAATAGTGGTAAGTGTTCCCGACCCCGCAATGAGCGGAAAAGCAATGGGCACCAGGGTAGAAGCCTTTACATCTGTATCTGTTTTGAAAAAATCGGCGCCCAGCACCATTTCCAGCCCTATTAAAAAAATAACGATGGAACCACCCACCGCGAATGCCTTTACATCCAGTCCCAGTATTCGCAATAGCTGTTCACCTGCAAATAAAAATAAAATCATCAGTACTCCCGAGATAAGCGTGGCTCTCAGTTCATTTATACCACCCAGCTTTTGCTTGAGGGAAATAAATATGGGAATCGACCCCACGATATCTATTACCGCAAATAGGGTAAATAATACCGTAATTAATGCATTAAATTTCTCGGGCATATTGCACAATTTTTGTGCAAAGGTATTGGCACACACCATTACTTCCCAAACAAAGCAAAGCTTTGGATACCGGCAGCAAACGGTCTAAAATATTCCTGCATAGAGCAAGGCAACAAATCCGCCAGCCTAACCAACAGCTTTAACAAGTTACTGTATGTAAAAAAAAGAGAAAATTATTAACTTCGCCGTCTGCAATGAAATATATTTTTTACATACTGCTGGGTTATGTGGTTTACCGGTTTATTACAGGCTTCCTGATTCCGGTTTTCAAAACAGGCAAACAAATAAAAAAGCAGTTCAATCAAATGCAGGAGCGGATGCACGACAATATGCAGCAACAATCCGCAGCAAGCCCGCCGCCACAACAAACCTCCAAAACAGCGCCCTCCGGCGAGTACATTGATTTTGAAGAGATAAAATAATGATGGGCGATCCACCCGGGTTAGCATATTATGGTGAATCACGTTTGTACAAAAATCACCGTAATAAACAGATGAAATAACCTAAATTTGCCCTCCTTTTTCATCTTATTAACATTACTATGACAAATCAATTATTTGATTTTGGACTGATCGGGTTAGGCGTTATGGGGCGCAACCTGTTGTTAAACATGGCCGATCATGGATTTGCGGTGATCGGTTATAACAGATCTCCCCAAAAAGTAACGGAACTAAAGAGTGAAATTACCCCAGGCACAACGGTTGAAGGCACTTCCGACCTTTCGGAAATGGTAAATAAGCTTAAATCGCCTCGTAAAATCACATTGCTGGTGCAGGCTGGCAAACCGGTGGACGATGTATTGAATGAACTGATACCCCTGCTTGATAAAGGCGATATTGTAATTGACGGTGGAAATTCCCACTATACCGATACCCTGCGCCGCGTGCAGTATATGCAGGAAAAGGGCTTTCATTTTATGGGCATGGGCGTTTCGGGAGGAGAGGAGGGCGCCCGGAGAGGACCCAGTATTATGCCCGGCGGTGATCCGGAAGCCTACCCGCATATACGGCCAATGCTTGAAGCAGTATCGGCCAAGGTAAACGGCGAACCCTGTGTGGCTCATCTTGGTAAAGGCGCTGCCGGACACTATGTAAAAATGGTGCATAACGGTATTGAGTATGGTATCATGCAACTCATCAGCGAGGTATATGATGTGCTGCACCGGGGATACGGACTCACTAACGACGAATTACACCAGGTGTTTAAACAATGGAATGATGGTGAACTTCAGTCATTCCTTGTAGAGATCACCCGTGATATCTTTTTAAAAAACGATGATAAAACCGGCAAACGCTTAGTGGATGTAATTCTCGATAAAGCCGGGTCAAAAGGAACCGGCAAATGGACGTCGCAGGATGCGATGGATCTCGGGATAGCTATCCCTACCATAGATGTAGCCGTGAGTATGCGCAATTTGTCGGCGCTTAAACAGGAAAGAGGTAACGCTTCGAAGGTATACCCGTTGGCCATTAAAATTACGGGCGTTTCTAAAGAAGATATCATACAGCAGGCCAGGGAAGCCTTGTTTTTCGGCACCCTCATCAGTTATGCGCAGGGCCTGGCCTTATTATTTGTAGCCTCAAAAGAATACGATATGGAAATACCGCTTCCTGAAGTAGTAAAGATATGGAGAGGGGGTTGTATCATTCGTTCAACCTTACTCGAAATATTTTACAAAGCCTATTCCGGCAACCCTTCCCTCCCGAACATTTTATTGGATGTTCAAATTGCGGGCTTACTAAAAACAAGAACGGTAAATACCCGAAAATTCATTTCTACTGCCGCGCAGGCAGGAATTCCGGTAGCCGCGCTGAGCGTATCCCTGGGTTATTTTGATGCGTATCGCAGTGAAATAATGCCCACCAACCTGATTCAGGCCCAGCGTGATTATTTTGGCGCTCATACTTACCAGCGTATAGATGAAGAAGGAGTTTTTCATTCAAACTGGCAATAAAAATATTGGACTAAGTCAAATAGGGAATGAGCGGGGTCTATAAAAACTGCTTGCTCTCTTTTAACGCGTTATCAGCTTGTAACTCTTATTATTATTAGATGCAGTCAATTATCCCAGGTTCACAACATCATAAACGCCCCCCTTCATCATTGATTTTTATTTTTGGAGGGAGTGGCGATCTCAATCTTCGTAAACTTACGCCAGCCCTGTATAATTTGTTCCTTGATGATTGGATGCCCGAAAAATTTGCTATTGTTGGCATTGGCAGAAGCGAATACAGTGATGATCATTACCGTGAACACCTGCTCGAAGGCATCAAAAAATTCTCCCGCCGAAGGGATGAACTAAATGGCAAATGGGCAGGGTTTGCACAGCAGGTAAGCTATTTGCAAATGGATGCAGAAGATGAAGCTTCCTATTCAAAGATTTCGGACATTGTTAAAGAAAGGGAGGCGGAATTTGGTGAACATCCTAACGTCATTTTTTATCTTGCCGTAGCGCCGCAACTGGTACCCGATATTGCAGCCAAATTAGGTCCACTGAATATTTGTGCCGATACAAAATGTACCCGGATCGTTATAGAAAAACCTTTTGGACACGACCTTGAAAGTGCAAGGGAATTGAATCACCTGCTGAGCACGATGTTCGACGAAGACCAGATATTCCGTATAGATCATTATCTCGGTAAGGAAACCGTACAGAACATTTTGGCCTTACGTTTTGCCAATGCCTTATTTGAGCCCATATGGAACAGGAACTATATTGAGAATGTACAGATTACCGCGGCCGAAACAGTTGGAGCGGAAAGCAGAGGTGCTTATTATGAAAAATCAGGCGCTTTACGCGATATGGTACAGAACCATATGCTGCAGCTCATGTGCATGGTGGCGATGGAGGCTCCCGTTTCTTTCGACGCCAATGAAATCCGCAATAAAAAAGTAGATGTACTCAATGCCATTCGCAAAATACACAGCAGCGAAGTGCAGGATTATGCCGTTAGAGGCCAATACAGCGAAGGGTGGATGAAGGGCGAAAAGATCAAAGGCTACCGCCAGGAAAAAAATGTGGACCCGGTTTCGGGTGTGGAAACCTTTGCCGCCGTTAAATTTTACATCGATAACTGGCGCTGGCAGGGCGTTCCCTTTTATGTACGCACGGGCAAACGTTTACACAACAAAAGCACAATTATTACATTCCAATTTCGCCCGGCACCCAATTTCGCTTTTCCCGGCGAAGCAGCAGATACCTGGCGGCCCAACAGGCTTACCATCAGCATACAGCCCGAAATGGATATCCGCATCCGCTTCCAGGCTAAACGCCCGGGGCAGAACATGATATTGAGTCCGGTAGATATGATTTTTAACTACGACGAGGCTTACGATGAACATGAACCTGAGGCATACGAAACCTTGTTGCTGGATGTAATGGAGGGAAACGCAACTTTGTTTATGCGCGTTGACCAGGTAGAAGCAGCATGGAAAATTATTATGCCTATACTTGAAGCCTGGCAAACCCGTGAGCCGGTGGATTTTCCTAATTACGGCCCCGATTCGTGGGGACCGGAAGATGCGGAAGCTTTAATAGCGAGGGATGGATTTAACTGGGTAACCTTACCACCACCGCACGAAGAGTAGAAATGCCAATGTGGAACGGAGAGGAACTGAAAATTTGAAAATGCGGGAATTTGAAAATAGAGAAATACAAAAGATACGCAAGCTCATAGCTGATCGCTTACATGCACAACCTGATACCTAACACCTGATACC
>CAYMKT010000087.1:4525-10361 GCA_964391065.1 uncultured Terrimonas sp.
ACCTGATACCTCATCATCATGATACTTCACATCAAAAATAATCCTGCAGAATTAAGTCTTGCCCTGGCAGAATGGATTGCAACTGCCATCGAAACCACGTTGCAAAAGCAGGAAAGGTTTACCTGGGTAGTAACTGGCGGCAATTCCCCCAAAGCGTTATACGATTTGCTGGCCAACACTCCTTTCAAAGAACGAATTGCCTGGAACAAACTACATATTTTCTGGGGTGATGAAAGAGCAGTTCCTTTTGCAGATGATCGCAATAACGCAAAAATGACTTTTGAACATTTGCTCAATAAAGTTCCGGTTGTTCCCGGGCAGGTACATGTAATGCGTACGGATATAGATCCAGATCAATCAGCGCTGGAATATGAGAAAATATTACGGGGTTATTTTGGCGAAAGAGGAAACAGTTTCGACCTTGTATTGTTGGGCATGGGTGATGATGCACACACGCTTTCCCTGTTTCCGGGCACACCGGTTATTCATGAAACGAAAGCGTGGACGAAGGCTTTTTATTTGACAGCGCAAAAAATGCATCGAATTACACTTACTGCACCCGTAGTTAACCGCGCTTCTGCGATTGTCTTTTTAACCTTTGGCGCCAACAAAGCGAATGCTTTGCATGAAGTGCTTGAGGGCGACCGCAATATTGATCTTTATCCATCGCAAATTATACAACCGGCTTCGGGATCGCTGCATTGGTTTATTGACGAAGCTGCCGCGGCATTGCTACATAAAAAATCAACATCATAAATAAAGAACCCCTTTATTGAAATGATTCACCTGCTCACATAAGTGGTGTTGGTTTTTCAATAGCGCCTAAAAATCCGGCGGTTAAATCAATATTCATAATTCCGCAATATCCCGGCAACAAAAAGTTAAAATCTACTCTGTTTAGTGTTTATGCGTGCGTTCTTTTCGCCCCCTTCCTCATAAAGCTATAACTTTACGGCTCTTTAAACATACTGGTTTCAACGTCAAGCCCTGCAGTTTACACACATCCCTATGTTTGGTCCGGCTATCATGGTTGTTGGCAATGATCTAAGCTTTTAATTCACCGATCTAATTCACTGGCATGAAGATTTTTTTACTATCCCTGGTTTCCTTCTTTGTTCTTTCCCAGAGCTACGCCCAAAGTCCTGAGCAACAACCGGCGACAGATGCACCCATTATGCAACTTAAGTCCAATAAAATTTTTGGGAAAGTGATTGATGAGGGTTCGGGCAAAGGGATAGATGCTGCATCGGTGCAGATTTATATTGCAGGCAGCGACAGTTTATATGGCGGTTTGCTCACGAAGTCGAACGGCAATTTTAGTTTTAACAATGTGTCTCCAATGCACGAATATAATTTAGTGATTTCTGCGCTGGGCTATGAAACCAGGGAGCAAATTATCCCCGCATCATCAAAAAGCGATCGTGGTGAGTTTCAAAAAGATCTTGGTAATATTTCACTTCAACTCCAAATCAAGCAATTACAAGGTATAACAATAACAGCCAGCCGCCCGGCTCTGGAACTGAGTATAGATCGCAAAGTATTTAATGTAGCTAAAAGCCTCACTGCAACTGGTGGTACAGCCGTGGATGTTATGAAAAACATTCCTTCTGTTCATGTTGACATCGATGGTAATGTGCAGTTGCGGAACAGCCCACCGCAAATATTTGTAGATGGCAGGCCCACGATTCTTAGTTTAGATCAGATCCCGGCAGACCATATAGAAAAAGTGGAACTGATCACCAATCCCTCTGCGAAGTTTGACGCGTCTACTTCGGGCGGCATTATTAATGTAGTATTAAAAAAGGAAAAGCGCTTTGGATTAAATGGAATTGTTACTGCATCGGTTGGTACTCCAGGCATTTTAAATGGTAACCTCAGCATCAATATTCGACAGGGGAAAGTAAATTTTTTTGTGAATACCGGTTATAATCAATCAGGCGGCAAAGCCAAAGGCAAAACCTACCGGGAAAATAAATCACAGGGCGTTACCCAGGACTTCTTTAATCAAAACAGCGTTAACGACCGCCTGCGCAAATTTGCTTCCGTAAATTTTGGGTTCGACTATTTTATGGACAACCGTAACACCTTTACCGTTACGCAAAGGTTCGGAGGCGGGAATTCCGAAAATCATGAACTTCAGGAGCAGGAGTACCTCACCAGCAGCAAGATTCTGCAATATTATGGCGACCGGGTAAATGACAGCCGCTGGAACTTTAACCGCAATAGTACCCGCGTTAACTATAAGCATACATTTCCGCAGGATGGAAGGGAACTAACCGCCGACGTCACTTATAATTATGGCGGGGCAAACTCCAATTCTAATATTGTCAATACCTATTCCTATCCGGACGGTAGCGAATATAAAGCACCGACAACGGTTGTAAATAGAGGCGGCGGTAACAACGACCAGGTTACCTTTCAGGCAGATTACACACATCCTATTGGAGAAGATAAGAAATTTGAAACCGGTATACGAGCCTACTATAATGTGTTTGAGAGCTTTTACGATGCATTCGATGTTAACAACGGACATGAAACCAAACTTCCTTTAAGTAATAATTATAAATACACCGAACACATCGATGCCGTATACGGTACCTATTCGCAAAAAATGGGAACGTTTTCGTACCAGGCAGGCTTACGGGCAGAATATTCAAAATTTGACGGACTTTTAATTGACAGCGCTTTCAAGTTCGGCTACAAATACCCGGGGTCATTCAAAAACATATGGAATGCCTTATTTCCAAGCCTTTTTCTAACACAAAAAATAGGGGAAGACGACGAGGTGCAGGTTAATTTCTCGAGGAGAATCAGGCGACCGGATTTCTGGCAACTCAATCCATTTATCGAAATTAATGACCCTGTGAACCTTCGTATGGGAAACCCAAATCTCAAACCTGAATTCATTAATTCATTCGAAATAAATTATAGCAAAAACTACAAAGGCGGCAATATTTTAGGCGTATTGTACTGGCGAAATAACCCCAACGATATAACGCAGTATAGCGACACGATCACTACAGCACTATATGAAGAATTGCAGAATGCCGGTGTAGATCCCAATGCGATTTTAAACACTTTTGTTAATGCCAATACCACCAACAGGTATGGGGCTGAAATTACCGTGCAGCATAAACTCGGACCTAATTTCGACATAACCCCCACGTTTAACCTGCAATACAGAACAGTATCTGCAGGCATTAAAGAAGTTGACCTGAGCAATAAAGGTTTTAATTGGGAAGGCAGGCTAATCACCAATTATAAAATAAAAACGGAAAGTAGCCCACTATTTAATAACCTGGGATTTCAACTTATCGCCGATTACGAATCACCCAGGGTAATACCGCAAGGCAGGACTTTATATGAATTTGCCGTAGATTTTGCGATACGTAAGGATTTCCTCAAAAACAACAGGGCTTCCGTTACTTTTGGCATCAATGATATATTCAACACAAGGCGCTGGGGAACAATTTACGATACAGAATCCTTTTACCAGGATTCGTACAGGAGATGGAATGTAAGAAACTTCAGGGTAACCCTTAGCTATAAATTTGGTAAGTCCGACTTTTCTTTACTTAACCGCAGCAATCGTGACGGCGGTGACCGCGATGATTAAGCACGCTCATGGTGCCGGTAGTTTACGCCTTATGCCTGGAAAAAAATGGCACTTTACCAAATTGCCGGTTTGCTGCATGGTTGAGAAGAAGCCTGCATTTATAAGATATTTCACACTGCTATCGCTTGCCCTTAAAAAAGTTAGTCATCAGGTTTGCGCATTCCGCTTTCAACACACCTTGCACAATGATTGTTTTGGGATGAAAAGGCGATAAAAACGGTTGGGTACTGTAGGGCGGCCGGTTAATGCTCCCGTTTTTTTCGTCAGCCGCTCCAAAAACAATTCTGCCAATCTTGCTCCAGTATAGCGCGCCTGCACACATCAGGCAGGGTTCAATAGTAATATAGATAGATGCATCGGGTAAATATTTACTGCCCAGATAATTAAAAGCCGAAGTAAGGGCAATCATTTCGGCATGGGCAGTGGGATCATTTAATTTTTCAACCTGGTTATGCCCCCTTCCTATTATAATATTATTCATTGCCACCACCGCACCTATAGGAATCTCATCCTCTTCAAACGCCTTCATGGCTTCTTTTAAGGCTTGCTGCATGAAATGTGTATCCGACATAGAAACCGAAATTATGAAAATTCCTTTGTCGGAACATTTAATGAAGGTATGAACCAGGTAAGCAATAAGCAGACAAGGGATTCCCTCAACACCATGCAGCCAGCAACATGGGTTAATAAATCATAACTACTTTCGCATCATGCAACCGTCAGTTGTGGTTTAATATTTTGATTTACCCTGAATAAATTACCGGGATCGTATTTGGTTTTGATCTCAACCAGCTTTTCATAATTTTCTCCGTAAGTGGCTTTAACTCTTTCTTCACCTTCATCCATCATAAAATTAACATAGGCCCCGCCACAGGAATAGGGATGCAATGCCGTCCAGTAATCCCTGCCCCACTGTATTATCTTCTCCTTGCCAGCTTCATTATTATCTATCCCAACTATAACCATGGCATAATTGGCATCGCGGTAATTCCAGGCCGTTACATTTTTCCCAACACGGGAGGCAGCTCCATTTACGGGATACATGTGCATTTGGCAGAAAGGAGTAGGAAAAGCTTCAGCATATTTTATATGCAAATCAATGGCCTCTTTTTCGATGTCTTTTACAAAGTCTGCTTTCCAATACCAAAGAAATCCCGGTGGATATAATCCATCGAATAAGGTTTGTAATACCGGAACCGGCATAGGACCGGTGAAATCAAGTGCAGGCGTTTTTTTGGCCCTTATAGGTTTAAAAACTTCTTCTCCTTTTTCCAATGGTCCTGTATAGCACCACACAACGCCACACATTTTTTTCATATGCAGGTGTGCCGGGAAAGGATCAACCGGCGGAACAGTGAGAAAAGCAAAATAGCCATTCATTTCATCCGGGGCATTGGTAATGTAATCATGATGCCATTCCATCATTTGGGCGGCATCTTCCAACTCCCAAAGCATAGGCCCCGCATACACTGTATGTGCCGGCTGCAGCTTAAAAAGAAATGAAAGGACAATTCCGAAATTACCGCCGCCACCTCGCAAAGCCCAAAAAAGATCGGGGTTTTCACTGGCAGATGCGGTTACGGTAGCACCATTGGCGAGCACCACCTCTGCTTCCAGTAAATGATCAATAGTAAGGCCAAACGAACGGGTGAAATTGCCAAGTCCTCCACCCAGGGTCAATCCGCCTATTCCGGTGGTGCCGAATATGCCCGCAGGAACGATCATCCCTACTTTATGCGTGGCCTCGTCAATTTCCTTCAATAAGCAGCCGCCACCAGCTCTTACTGTTTTGTCTTTTTCATTAATTTGTATGCTTTTAAAGGAAGAAAGATCAATGACTAGTCCACCATCGCAAATGCCGAGCCCCCCGGCATTGTGACCGCCTCCCCTCACAGCTAATAGCACTTTGTTATCTCTTGCAAAATTTACAGAAGTAATCACATCGGCAGTATCTGCGCATTGGGCAATCATCGCAGGATGTTTATCAATCATACCGTTGTACACTTTCCTGGCGTTATTGTATTCAGCATCTTCCGGCTGAACCAGTTTTCCCCGTAAACTGGCTTTGAAAGCAGCAATAGTTTGAGATGTCATATGGCAATATTTGAAGTGATGAATTAGGTACGAAAGCCTGTACAAAATTATTGAGCAGCAGCATTTGTATGCTTTTCTTAAAAGCTCAAAAAGCTGTCTGATAAGCTCAATTGGTTTTTTCTGACG
>CAYMKT010000087.1:10461-16008 GCA_964391065.1 uncultured Terrimonas sp.
ACGCATGCTGAACCGGGACAGGCTCGTCATTATCTCCGTTTACGACCAACCATTTTGCCTTAATGGTATTCAACATATCGGGCGTAAATAAAGGGTCGCCGTAGAGGTCTCTCATTTGCCAAAAATGCTTTGCCAAATATTCCTGTTTTTCCGGTCCGTGGTATTTGGCCCATTCCATAAAATTGTTCAACCCTTCCTTTGTTATCCAATCCCTGCAATATTTGCTATAATAAATTTGTGCGCCAATGGTGATAACTGATTTAAATCGCTCCGGCTGACTTGTATTAAGATAGAGTAGTGTCATACCTCCGCTACTGGCTCCAATTGCATTCACTTTAGCAAATTTTAAAGAGTCCAGCAACGCAATAATAATTTTCGCATAATCCGCATGCCTGAAATTGATATCCTTTTTATTATAAATATCAGATCGTCCATGTCCTATCATGTCAACGGCAATTGTTCTAAATTGTTTTAAGTAAGTCTCCACATAGGGTTTCCAACAATCGGCCGTATTAAAAAAATTATGGAGTAATAAAAGAGGTTCTCCGTTACCGGTATCTTCATAATAAATTTTGGTTCCGTTGTAGTTAAAGAACTTCCCATTAGCATTAACTTTTACCTGCCCGTATGTAGTGAAGCAAGAAATGAAAACCAAAATTGAAATTGTAAGTTGTTTCATGTTTTGCAAGGTTTAAAAGTTATAACTGCATTGGCGATAACGCTGTTATAATTTATTGGTTGGTTAAACTACTTTTACTGAGTATTGACCTGCGACATCCGGTAGCCATTGAATTTGGAATGCATCCAGGATAAGGAGTTTATAAAATTACCTGGCTTATATAAGAAGATATATCAATTGCTGTTCAAAGAATATCAAAATTTGATCAGATTGTTGTTTGGGCTACACTGGTTTTGGTAAGGCGGGACGGGGTGCAACCAAATTTTTCGGAGAAGCATTTGGTGAAATAAGAAGGGCTGTTAAACCCTGTTTCAAAAGCTATTTCTGTAATATTGGCTTTTTTTTGTTTTAATAATTCCAGGGCTTTATTGAGGCGCAGGTTTTTCATAAAATCATTAGGGGAGTGTCCGGTAATGGCATTGACTTTACGATAAAGCTGGGGCCGGCTGATACCCACTTCCGTGCAAAGATCATTCAGGTCAAACCCCTGGTCGGATAATTTTGTTTCGGAGATGCCCAAAAGTTTTGACAGGAAATCTTCTTCGGTGCAACTGAGCGGACCTGGCAGAACTGTTATTGTTCAGCAGTTGTTCATCCCTGCAAAGTTTTTTTACCAGGGAAGAAATCAGCACCTGGTTAGTATT
This sequence comes from uncultured Terrimonas sp., assembly GCA_964391065.1. Taxonomy (GTDB): domain Bacteria; phylum Bacteroidota; class Bacteroidia; order Chitinophagales; family Chitinophagaceae; genus Agriterribacter. The sequence continues at coordinate 11,785 of CAYMKT010000087.1, forward strand.
GGCAGTGATGCTTAAGCGATGAGCCAGCCTGATCGCTTCGGTAAAAAAATCACCTTCTTTTGTTACAGGCTGCGCTGCACTGATACCTATTTTAAAAACAATAGGAGGATCTTTTATTTTGGACTCAATCAGTTTTTTTTGTATCTGTAAGGCACATCGTACTGTCTCCGTGGAATCATTAAAAATTGCAATAAGGCTATCATCGGTGTCCCATTTTATTTCACGGCCGTTGAATACCGCTATTTTTTCCGTGATCAGCTTTTTTGCCCAATGCGGTGTTACTAATAATGAAAGATCTTTTGAGTTCTTAGCGGAAGTAATGCCATATACAGAAGCAACCAGGATAGTTCTGTACCCAAGGTCGACCGTTCCATCTGCATGACTGACATGGCCATCATCATCAACCTCGTAGTCTTTACCCATCAGCTTTACATACAATCCGGGGCTCACTTCTGTTAAAGCGCAGGCTACATTGCCATGTGCTATTTGATGCACTTTTTCACAGGTCTCTTTATCGGGACCCTCTACTAAGCAGAAAACCGAGCCTTCTTCTTCGTTTACCCAAAACTGGTGATACTTCACGCCATATTGATCCTGCACGCCAATATCCGCTATATGGGCTGTTTTTACAGCTTCAATAGTTACGCTTTCAAACTTATGAAAATCCATAAATAAGGGCATCTGACAAATTTTTTATTGCTCTGCTATTAACAATGAATGATTTCGTTTACGATATTGAAGCGGAGATGATCCAAACTTCTCTTTAAAAACCCTGCTGAAATGTGTTACATTTTCAAAGCCGCTTTCGTAAGCGATTTCATTTACATTTTTTTTGCTGGTATCTAAAAGATACTGTGCATACTGTAATCTTTTCTGTGAAAGCCACTTACCGGGTGTGGTTTTATAGGTATCCATAAATTCTCTTTTGAAAGCAGCCAGGCTGCGTTGCGCAATCCTCGCATACTCTGCAAGCGATAAATTGAAAGTGAAATTGGCCTCCATAATTTCGGATAGTAAAGGCTTATGCCGATCCATGATACTGTTAACATACGCCAGCAATTGCGCATTGGCGGGATTAGCAAGAATACTGAAAAGCAATTCTTTGAATTTTAGCTCCAGCAAGTTTTCTGAAGGCTTGGGTTTTTGTTTAAAGTAAGGCACTATACTATAAAAAAAAGCGCGGGTAATGGCATTTACATTTATTTCAATCAGCGTATCACTACAGGTAGCCGGTATATTTTTTAATGGAAGTTGCTGACGGTATTCTGAAAAAATCTGCCGCAAATAGTTATCGGGACAATAAAAGCAAAGCACCTCCCATTCTATCTCCCGGAACCTTTCTGCGCTATATGCTGTCTTTTTAAAAAAAACGGCGGTTTCCGTAGTAAGCAACAAAGACTGATTCTGGTGGTGGAGCATTTTCTTTCCTTCCAGTACGAATATGAATTTGTTGAGGTGAGTGTAAATATTGATCATTTTATCCTCCTGCGGACACTTGTAGTGGAGAAAAAGCAAATCCTTTACCGCCAGGTGCGAAAACATTTCGGGATGCTCAACCTGAAAATCGTAAGTGTTGATCATGTCACTCTTTTTAAAGTGAACGAAACCACTTGTTAAGATACAAATTTCCCGGGTAGCAAATGAACTTTTTTAATACTACCGGTGTGGGAGATATCTCCTTTTCAGTCAATAACACAGGCATATCAACACAGAAGATTAATACAGGGTTATGCAGTGCTTTGCTTATTTTTGCATCCTGCATTCTTTCACAGGCAAACATTATATATATGAGTATGCTGCGGTCGTCTTTCAATCTTTTTCAACCCATTGCTATCGGTTGTGATCATGCCGGGTTTCCATACAAAGAAGAAATTATCGGACAGCTTAAAGCTGAGGGATTTCAAATTCTGGATCTCGGTACACACTCTAAAGATTCGGTCGACTATCCTGATTTCGCCCATCCCGTAGCTACCTGTGTTGAAAAAGGAGAAGCTGCATTTGGTATACTTTTGTGCGGCAGCGGCAATGGCGTTGCCATTACAGCCAACAAACACCAGCATGTTCGTGCCGCCATTTGCTGGAGTGTTAACGTATCAAAACTCGCCCGCCTGCACAACGACGCCAATATCCTTTGCCTCCCATGCCGCTTTGTGTCTGTAGAGCTCGCCATGGAAATGGTATGGAAATTTATTCAAACAGAGTTTGAGGGCGGCCGCCATGCTGATCGGGTAGGCAAAATTGCCTGCATGTAATCATTATTTCCCCTTGTTTCATTTATCATATCCATAACATGACCTGGGCTGATTTTATATTATGTTTGGGCATTTTTTTATAAAACATGTAGCATGAGAAATGTGACTTTGCTGATTTGCATACTGTCTGTATTATTCACCCAGGCCCAGCATTACCCTAACCCAAAAGCATTTGCCAAAAGTATTACTATTGAAGATTTACAAAAGCACTTATACATTATCGCCGACGATGCGATGCAAGGCCGGGAAACCGCTACGGAAGGTCAGCGAAAAGCTGCCGCTTATATTGAAAACGAATTTAAATCTATAGGTTTGCTGCCGGGCAGTACGAGCGGCTACCAGATGTTCTTCCCCGTATACGTTGATTCGTTGCAAAATGCAGCCATTTCAGTAAATGATCAGCCATTTATACCAGGCAGGGATTTTTCCGTAAATCTCGGCGATAACCACCCGGCATCCTATCGCTTTTCCGAAGTTGTTTTTGCGGGTTATGGTATCAGCGACTCCACGCACAACGATTACCAGGACCTCAATGTTAATGGAAAGCTGGTGATGGTGCTTTCCGAAGGCGTGGCAGGCGATATCCCCGAAGATAATCGCAAAAGATTTAGCCTGTACACACAACAAATCAATGCATTAAAAAATGGCGCAGCCGCACTTTTGGTGGTTAGTAAAGTGATCGACACGCCCGCTATTAAGGGCAGAATGTATGTAAACAAATACCGGAACGCACTGCGGATCAATACCTTTTCTGTCAGTGAAGCACTCGCCGAGGCTATTATCGGTAAAGACCTTAGCACACTTAAACCAGGTATACAAAATGAATCTGCGCCGGGCAGGTCGTACAAGTCTGATATTGCGCTCGATTTTAATAAAACAGCAATTCCAATGCAGAGCAGCAATGTATTGGGATTATTGGAAGGCAGTGATTTAAAAGATGAATATGTAGTGCTCACAGCGCACTATGATCATCTTGGAACAAAAGATGGCATTGTATGGAATGGCGCAGATGATGACGGTTCGGGCACAGTAACAATACTTGAACTGGCAAAAGCTTTTGCAAAAGCTAAAGCGGCTGGCAAAGGTCCCCGGCGAAGCATTTTATTTATGACGGTAAGCGGGGAAGAAAAGGGCCTTTGGGGATCCGACTATTATTCGTCGCACCCCGTTTACCCACTCAATAAAACCAGTGTAAACTTAAATATCGATATGGTGGGGAGGATAGATCCCGGTCGGAAACACGGCGATTCAACAAATTATGTTTATGTGATTGGCGATGATAAACTAAGCAGCGATCTGAAGCCAATAAGTGAAAGCATCAATAAAAAATACAGCAAAATGGAGTTGGATTATAAATACAATGATCCTAATGACCCGGAAAGAATATACTACCGCAGCGACCATTACAATTTTGCAAAAATGGGCGTTCCGGTGATATTTTATTTCAGCGGGTTACATCCCGATTACCATAAACCGACCGACACACCGGACAAAATCAACTATAACCTCATGCAAAAAAGAGCCAGGCTGGTGTTTTACACCGCCTGGGATATGGCTAACAGGGATGATATGTTGAAGCGTGATATTCCGCTAAACTAAGAAATAGAGCGGTTAAGTTGGGGGATGTATAGCCTTGTGGCACTAACTAACTGTAACTAATTGTGTTAAAACCCGTAGGCATTCTTTTGGGTATGTTGGGTTTTTGCTTTATTTTGTTTCAAAAATGAATGGGAAATCACAGCAACCCACCCTCTTCTTCCCGCCCCGGACCAAATTTACCGGGTTGGAACCTTGATGAAAATAAGTCAAGAAATACCATTTTAGATACCTTATGCCTGATTATAGTAGGTGAAATTATATCTGTATTGGCCAGCAACCTGTTTTCGTGGGCTGTTACCATTGTTACGATAATTGAAGTTGTGCTTTTTGCAATACTTGCTTTTTTAGCCCGAAAAAAACCATATCCTTCCAT
>CAYMKT010000088.1:0-15963 GCA_964391065.1 uncultured Terrimonas sp.
ATCTGAATTTTGCAAAGGGAAAATTGAAATTAACACCTGAACAGTTAAAGGAAACACAGGAGAGAATCATTTCCAATTTAAATATTCAATAAATAGTCCTTTGCTGCTCCTTAAGTAAAGAGCACTACGCGTTTGATCTGAATTCTCAGTGGACGTATGGGTTCGGAATCTATAAAAAAATCATCATCTCCCTCAAACGGGTAACCTGTTATGCAACTGTAAACGCTTTTATATAAATTACATGCTGTTTACCAAATTTTATTGGAATGAAAACCGTTACTGTTATCTGTAGTAGAATAGTTTTTTTGATAACAGTGCTTTTTTGGTTTTCCTGCACTCAACATACAAACACCAATATGCAGCAGTCTCAACCCATTGAACAGGAACTTAAAAAAATAACTGCCCTGCTGCGCGACAGCAGCTTTGCGCTGGAGATGGCAAAAAACCAGGAAGCCGCTTATTATATATCTCAGGGTCAAACCGCACCAGCTTTTTTACCGGAAAATGAAGCGGATGGAGTAATTGAAAAAAGGGTAGGGGAAGAAAAAATTGCCACCAACATAGCAGGCTTCTATGCGTTGGAATGTGGTATGGGATTGTTAATGGAGCAGAAGGGTGGAACGCCACTGCAATGGCTCTATAAAATCAATACCGGTCAATTAGATTCCACCGAACAATTGGTGTTGAACCGTTTTGCCAATGCTACGTGGAAAGCCGGACAACCCTTTCGGGGTTTGGAAAGAATAACAAGGGATGTTTTTATTTCACCGGTTTTTTTACCGCAGGAGGAAGTGAAAAAAGATGCAGAACAGATTTCGGCTGCTGCTGGTAAATTAATGGAGGCGATGGAGGATATGAAAGATACGTCCACCATTGCACAGCTTGAGCGAATAAGTCAGTTACTGAAAGACAAAACATTTGCCATGGAAATGGCGCAGCATATGGAAGCGGCGTATTATATTGCCCGGAATGAAACTCCGCCTCCTTTTCTAACACCCGGCGAAGACAGATCAACGATAACAAAGAGCGTTAAAGAAGATAAGATCGCCACAAATATTGCAGGCTTTTACGCATTGGAATGCGGACTCAGCTACCTGGCTACCGCGCAATATCAATTACCATCGGAAGTGTTGCAGGCAATTATCAGCGATAGTATAAGTGCCGCCGGCAAAAACATATTTGAACGCTTTGCCAATGCGACCTGGAAAGCTGGTCAACCGTTTCGTGGGTTAGGCAGGATTACCCGCGAAACATTTACCTCATTTGATTTATTGCCACAGGCAGAAGTTGACAAAGATTGGGTGCAGATAAAATCGGCAGCGGAAAAATTAAGTAAATCGTTGTGATGTTTCCTGCATGAGATTTACAACAAGGAAGTAATTGCATGTAATATTACTTGTGGAGTTCATCTGTTAATTCTCAAAATAATCCCTCATAAGTATTGCAAAACCAGTCAATTAGTTTTACATTAGTTGCTCTACTCTACGAAACCGCTTAGCTTCCAATTCTTCACGAAACCTTTTTCAGGCTATCATTAAGCTACATAGGACATAGCCGGTACGCCGGTGCAGGCGCAAAGCAATCCATTTAAAATTAAGAATTCCTTTTATGCTACCAATAAAAGAACTCGTCGTTTACGGACAGAAAGAAGCAGACCCAACCGACGGGAGCATTGTCTATCTGTTGGAAAATAGTAACCGTGATGTTGACAATAAACATACCATTTCACTGGAGGAAGAGGATAAACAGTTAGAATTTGTTTTTTCGGATGATACCATTTGGATATGTGATGCCGCCACGCTTCACGAACTATATCCCGAAGCAGATATTGCCGCCAAACCTCCTGGGGAGCGATCATTGGGCGATGGTAGTTTTGAGTTACCGGTTTCCATACAGTCGCCTGGGTCAGAAAGAGGAATCGTAGGCACTATCGCGCTAAAGCTGCTGAAAGTGTTTGCAAAAAAAGCGTTGTCTTCGGGCATTGGTAAAATAGCAGAAAACCTGGAAAACAAACATTTGAAAAATGGTATTCCTGCCAATAGCCCGGTATGGACTGATGGATTTGAAAAAAAATTGATGGAGGACGGGGCTGCCATTTTCCGTATTGACAGGAACTTCAGTTTCAGCAAATTTGATACCGGCGACCACAATAAACCTTTTTTCCTTTTTATTCACGGTACCAACTCCGACACGCTTGGCGCTTTTAAGGAACTCGCGAATTCACCTGCCTGGAGCACTATACACGGCTTGTATGGTAATAATGTAATCGCCTTTCAGCACCGCACATTAACGGAAAGTCCTTTGGGAAATACAGTGAAACTGGCAACCATGCTTCCCAATAATGTTAACCTTCACATCATCAGTCACTCAAGAGGCGGCATAGTGGGAGATATTATGTGTATGTACAGCTCGGCAAACGGCAATATACCCAGCGGATTTACGAATGAAAATATTGACTTGCTCAAAAAAGAAACAGGTAGAGAAAGTGATATTGAAAACATAAAGACGCTCAACAAAATTTTTAAAACAAAAAAGATATCAGTTACCAAATTCATAAGAGTGGCCTGCCCTGCTGCGGGCACTAAACTTGCTTCAAAAAGACTGGATCACATCCTGAATGTTTTTTTTAACCTGTTTGGGGGCTACGCCAATCCATTTGTGGGTGCACTGAAGGAACTATTGTCGGCGGTGGTAAGCACCAGGGATAATGTAAATGTACTGCCGGGCATAGAAGCGCAAAGCCCCGCATCGCCATTCATAAAAGTATTAAATGATCAATCGGATAAAACAGCTATTGATGGCAGTTCGCTGGCGGTAATCTCAGGCAATGGAAAAGTGGGCTTTAGCGGCAATGGATTGATGGTAATACTGGCGAAATTATTTTACAGCCAAAGAAACGACCTCGTGGTAAATACAGATTCTATGTACCTGGGGGCTAAAAGAAAAACCAATATCCAGTATTTTTTTGATCAAAGCATGGAGGTAAACCATGTAAAATATTTTACGAATGCTAAAACCTGCGACGCCATAAACCTTGCTTTGCAAAGCGCGGAAGGCGCACCGATACCGGGGTTTAAATGCATTCCGCAGAGTGCAATACCTGGCACCGACAGGGATGCCCGTGGGCTTGAATATGGCGAACTCTTTCCGGTAACCGGGCTGCCATCAGGCAATAAGCCCATCGTAGTATTGCTGCCTGGCATTATGGGTTCTAATCTTGTAAAAAAAGGAAGCAGGGTTTGGCTCAATTATTTAAGTACCATTTTTGGCGGATTAATTAAGCTTGAATATGCTGATGATAACAGTATTACACCTGCCTCAATCATTAAAACCTCTTATGGAAAACTGGTCGCCTGGCTGTCTGGTAAATATGATGTGGTGGTTTATCCCTTTGATTGGCGCAGGCAACTCAATGATTGTGCAAAAGAATTTGACACCAAAATAAAAAGCCTGCTGCAATTCGGTCAGCCTATCAAAATAATCGGCCATTCCATGGGCGGCGTACTGGTTCGCGATTTTATTATTAACCATGATGACACCTGGCAACAACTTAATCAATCAAAAGACTTTCGATTGATCTTCCTCGGATCTCCGTTGGGCGGCTCTTTCAGAATACCAGCCGTATTGTTTGGGCAGGATCCGATCATCGATTCGCTAAACATGCTGGATCGTAAACACACGAAAAAAGAATTACTGGAAATGTTCTCCAGGTTCCCGGGTATTCTCAGCCTGCTGCCACTAACCCGGGATGCTGAAAATGATTTTGCCGAAATGAGTACCTGGGAGAAGATGAGGGATGCCTGTAACGATGGCGCCTGGCCACTGCCGCATAAGGATGATCTCGCTGTTTTTAAAACCTACCGGGATCATATCATTAAAAAAAGAGACGATATCGACTATTCCAATATGGTATATATAGCCGGCAAGGATAAGCAGACACCGTGTGGTTATTTTAACGACATCATACCGCCAAGGATTGAATTGGGGTTCTTATATACAAGCGAAGGCGATCAAAGCGTAACCTGGGAGTCGGGCATACCTGGGCAAATGATTAAAGCAGGTACCGTATATTATGTTCCGGCCACACATGGTGCGCTGGCAAACGAACCAGCTATTTTTGATGGTATTGAAGAAATATTGTCTACCGGGTCAACCACGCTGTTAAAGAAAACAAAACCCGAAACAAGAGGTGAAAAAAAGATATTCAGGGCGTATCCCGAATTCAATTTCGATTTATCAGAAAGAGGATTGGAGAATGTAATTTTAGGTATTGATGATAACCAGGAACCTGCCGGAAGCCAGGTGCCGCTAATGGTTACCGTGAGCAATGGTGATCTTTGTTATGCTGCATTCCCTGTGTTGGCGGGGCATTTTGTTAATGACGGAATATTATTTGCCGAAAAGATTATAGACGATTACCTGGCGGGTATGCTAACCTCCAAGCATCAGTTGGGTCTTTATCCCGGGGAAATAGGCACGAATGACATTTTCGGCAGAAACGAAATCAACGATTTTGCCGGCGCCCTTATTGTTGGACTAGGCGATCCTGGTAGCCTCACTTCGTTTCAACTCGCCAAAACGGTAGAACAGGGAGTTTCCAATTATCTATTGAGCATAAAGGGGCAGCCCTATTCAAAAAAGGAAGTTGGTCTGTCGGCGCTAATAATCGGTTGCGGTTATGGCGGGCTATCTGTTGAAAGCTCACTGAAAGCAATCATTGAAGGGGTAAACAACGCGAATGACAAAGCGATAGCATTGTTTAAGAATAATTGTAAAACGATTCAGCATATTGAGTTTGTTGAGGTGTACGTTTCCAGGGCATTGAGTTGTATGTATGTACTGAATAAGATCATCCATAATGAGAATTCATCCTACAATATCATCATTGGAAATAAAAAGATAAAGAATCTATTGGGTATTCGAAAAAGGATACCACTTGATACATCCGAAGACTGGTGGAACAGGATAACGGTAAAATATAAGCCCGCGCCGGAAGGAACGGGAGAGCCATCCAGCATGGTGTTTGGAGCTTCTACCGGAGATTCGAGGGAAGAGGAAAGTGAATTATATAGTAGTACGCCATTGATAGACCTTTTTATCTCCGAAGTATCAATCAAAAATAAATGGTCGGCCTGCACCGCTAAAACCTTGTTTGAATTAATGGTACCCAATCAGCTAAAAGAAAAATTAAAAAGTAAAGGAAATATTTCCTGGATACTCGATGCCAGCACTGCCGCCTATCCCTGGGAACTACTGCAGGACGATACAATCAATGTAAAACCGCTCTGTATTAATGCTGGCATGATAAGACAGTTATCTACCGGCGATTACCGGATCAATATAAAACGTGTGGCGGAAGACAGGGCCCTGGTAATCGCTGATCCTGTTTTGCACGGCTTCGTAAGCCAGTTGCCAGGTGCAAAGGAAGAAGGCGAGGCGGTAGAAGAAGCTCTGAAAAATGCAGGATACCCGGTTAACGCAATCATCAATAAAGAGGCTGCCGACATTGTTCGCTATTTTTTTTGCAATGATTACACCATCATTCACCTGGCGGGGCATGGAACTTTCAATGCCGCGTCGCCCAAAAAATCGGGGATGGTGATTGGTAAAGATGCGTTCCTCACGGTATTTGATATTCAGCAAATGCCCGTTGTGCCGGAACTGGTATTTGTAAACTGTTGCCATCTCGGCAAAATAGATCCCGGCCAGGAAAAGTTGTACCAGGACAGGTACAAACTTGCAGCCAATATTGGAACAGAATTAATCAAAATTGGAGTGAAAGCAGTTATAGCCGCCGGCTGGGCCGTTGATGACGCGGCTGCTTTAGATTTTGCCAAAGTATTTTACGCTTGCCTGTTTGCAGGCGACAATTTTGGAGATGCGGTAAAAAAAGCAAGAAATTTTCTTTATGAAAAACACCCTGGAAATAATACCTGGGGGGCCTATCAATGTTATGGTGATCCATTTTTTAAATTAAAAGGTGTAGCAAGGAAAAATCATTCATGGTCGCCCAGTTACATCATTCCGGAAGAAGCAGAAATTCACCTCGATAACCTGCTCAACCAATTGCAGATGGGTAAAAAAGCAACGATTGATAACCTCGCGGAGCTCAAAATAATTACTGCAGCTATTGAAAAGGCTGGTTTTAACAGTGCGCAGATAACAGAAAGGCAGGCATTGATCTTCCTGGAAATGGCAATGTATAAGGAAGCGATCGAAAAATTTGAATCCTTACTTATTTTGGAAAATGCGGGCTTCTCGTATTTCTGTGCGGAGAAATATTGCAATGCAAGAGCTAAACTTTATGTGAAGGACTTTTTTGAAAATGATGATCTGAAAGTTAAAAGAGCGATTCCTGCTAAAATGGAAAAGGTGATCAAAGATTTAAGACTACTATGCGCTGCGGGAGAAACTGCAGAACGGTTAAACCTTCTCGGCAGCACTTACAAGCGAAAGGCAATGCTGTTAGATGATAAACGACAAAGAAGCGAAGCTTATAAAGAAGCGGCGTTTTGTTATGACCGGGCAGCCAGTATAAAGGGAAACAACAACAAAGTATATTCCGTTGCCAACGCGATCGAATTGGAATGTATATTGGTTTTAAGCAATGCTGTTGTATGGGACAGTGAATTTACAATAGCCGGGAAAAACTATAAAGTAAGGTCAAAAGCGAAAGCCAGGGAGAAACTTGATCAACTAAAAGAAAAAATCAATGACGGTGACGGCTTCAAAAATTTAGACTACTGGGACATGGTGGCATCGATAAATATTGACTTGTGTTTAATACTGCTTGGGAAAGGGGAAAACAATGAAAGAAAGCAATGGGACAAAATCACCGCTGATTTTAATAAGCTATGGCTGAAGGCAGGATCTGAAGGGAAAAAAGTAGCTGAGCTGGAACACTTGCATTTTCTGATCCACGCTTTGTTGGAAATAAGCACAGAAAGAATTGGCGCCGGCAGACAAACGCACCAGGAAGGACTGATCCGATTCGATGACATATCAAAGTATATCATCCAATTACGGGATGCTTATTATGCAGCAGCTACTATGCCCAAAGAAAACAAACCAAAGTCAAAGAAAACAAAAATTGTAAAAAGGCCGGTCCCTAAAAAAGTGAAAAGATGAGATTTGATAAGGAATAAGGAAATATGGTAATGATATTCCTCCTTTTTTATGATTGAAACTAAAGGCTCACTCAACCATACCATTTTTGTAATTTTTAAATCTACCAGTATGCAATGCTCCTCTCTTTTTAAACTGGAAGACAACCTGCTCAGTACGGGCAATAATGGTGAATATGTTTTGAATAGAATAAATGTTCCCGTAAAGGGCGAAGACCTGTTTTTAACCGGTATGCTCACAACGCCGGTAAAACGTTCTAAGTATTATTATGCGGTGGTACATCCTAAACAGAGGATCGTACTTCATTTTACAGCCGGGCATATCCGGTCAGACCTGGCGGCCTTAACACGTGATAACTATCATGTTTCTGTTCCTTTTGTGATTGGAAGGAACGGTATGATTTACCAGTTGTTTTCTTCGAAATACTGGTCGGGACATATTGGGAAGGGTTTAGGCAATGATGGCACAGGTAACGCCCAGGATAAATGCACCATAGGAATAGAATTATCGAACTATGGTTATTTAACAGAGCGCGATGGAAACCTGGAAACGTATTATTCAAGACAAAAAGACGCAGCAGGAAGGGAGGGACCCGCAGATGTGTATTGCGCACTGAGTGAGCAGGATGCCTACTATAAAACAGTGCAACCTTTTCGCCAGCAACATTTTTTTGCTGCCTATACCGATCAGCAAATGGAAAGCCTTATTATTTTACTTCGCTATCTTACGGCACAATATAACATTCCGAGGGACTTTTTACCAGAGCCGCAGCGGTACCAGGTTACACAGGAAGTATTGTCTTTTAAGGGGATCGTATCGCACATCAATTACAGGCCAACGGGCAAGTGGGATATAGGGCCTGCTTTTGAATGGGATAAACTGATCGCCGGCGTACAGGCGCTTGCATTTACACCAAAGTTTGCAACGCCGGAGCTTGCTCCAAAAACCCGCGGCTTTTTTGAAAGTGTTGATGAGCCGCTTCAATCGGAATCACAAATGGACGTTTTGCTTCCGCAGGCGGCTGATGCGTCGCTTGAAGACGAACCCTACGAAGAAATTCCTCATTTTGAAGATGATTGAAACAACTGCGACATGCTGAGATAATACGGTTTTGGGGAGTCCCGGACCATTCAAACCTAATGCACCATACAAACATGAACGCTTTGGATACCAATACGATAGCTTCCAGTATAAAACAACGCTTAGATGTTTTCGATAAGCAGGGCGTTGCCGTATTATGCGAAGAACTGACCCGTTTTTTGTATGAGCATAACGATACATTTCCATCGTCTGATGCAGAAAAAATATTACAGCATTTGCGTAACAAAAGAATGTTTAGTCAAATGCAGAAGGTAGCTGATGCTTTCATTCAAACCCAACGGGCAACATTTACTATTCAAAGGCAATATGCACAGTCATTGATTGACCAGGCGAATTACACTGCAGCTATAGCGGTGTTGAACAATTTGGTAAACGATACAGCCGTAAATGGAGGGCGTGATCCAAAGGCCGCTACGGAAAATATGGAGGCTAAGGGGCTGATCGGCCGAACATATAAACAATTGTATGTTGCTTCTGCTAAGGGCGAAAGCAAAGCAATGTTTATGAAACAGGCCATCCGCGCTTACGCATCAGTATACCAGGCGTCACCTGTAATGCACCTATGGCATGGCATTAACCTGGTAGCGCTGGTACAACGTGCAAAGCGGGATAAGCTCAGCGATTCGGAGTGGCCGGACGGCCAGCAACTCGCTGAATCCATACGAAGCAACATTCAAAGTAAATACGATGAGCAAACAGCAACCGCATGGGATTTTGCAACCGCCTGCGAGGCCTGCGTTGCGCTGAATCGGCCGGAAGAGGCATTGCAATGGTTAAGTGGCTGTCTTCGCATGCCCTATGTAGATGCGTTTGAAATAGCCAGCCTGTTGCGTCAAATGGAAGAAATATGGCGGCTGAATATGGACTCAGCAATGGGAAGATTATTGTTGCCCTTGCTGCGGGCGGCATTGCTCGAAAGGGAGGGCGGTAGTTTTATTATTGATACAGCAGCGATAAAGCAACAGCAGCAATTGCAGCAGCAAATTTCTTCGGTGTATGAAAACATGCAGGAGACCGGCAGAAAGCTTGTTGAAAAAAAAGCTGGCAGCAGCATGACACTGGAAAAGGTTTTTGGTGAGGATTCATTCAAAACCTACCAGTGGTATATTACCGGGGCAGAACATTGCAGGATGATAGCGCGAATTGGAAGAGAAACCAGCAAAGGGTTTGGCACCGGGTTCCTCATTCGGGGAACCGACCTTCACGAACAGTTGGGTGATGAACTGTTGTTAATGACCAACGCCCATGTTGTAAGTGAGGATCCCACCGACAGAGCCTTGCATCCCGATGAAGCGATTGTTAGTTTTGAAGTACTTGATAATGCTGGAAATCAATACAGAATTTCAGAAATCGTTTGGTCGTCGCCGAGTACTGCTTTAGATGTATCGGTATTGCGCTTTGACGGAACGAGTTTGGCTACACTAAAAGAATTAACCAGAGACGTTACCTTTTACCCGCTTGCCAACCGCTTGCCTCCGCTGGGGAATGACGGAGACCATACGGAACGCGTTTACATCATCGGCCATCCGGCCGGAGGTACACTGCAATTGTCTTTCCAGGATAACGTGTTACTTGATTATGAAGATCCGCGTATTCATTACCGCACGCCCACAACAGGTGGCAGTTCGGGAAGTCCTGTGTTTAACCAGCAATGGCAACTGCTGGGACTCCATCATGGAGGAAGCAGCGAAATGCCAAAATTACATGGTAAAGAAGGCACTTACCAGGCAAATGAAGGGATGTGGATTGAAGCGATCAAAAAAGCGTTTCGGTATAAATCATAAGGTCATCTTCATTCCACCGGCATGTATCGCAATGCATTGCTTTAGCCTTAAAAAACATTTTCTTTCAAATCCACTTCTTTAATCTTGGCTCTTATTAAAGCATAGGTTATTTTAGAAAAAGGATTGTTGCTGCTGTCTTTTAATGCATCGATTTCGCTCATACCATCGGGAGCCAATATGCCGAAACCACTATAGTAAATGGGGTTGGCGCCAACAATCATATCATAGTCGGTTTTTCTTGCCATTACCCATAGGCCTTGATTGAGGCAACTTACTTTAATGGTCGAGAGGTCTCCGCCCAATTCTTCCTTTCCTGCCTGTGTAAAGCTTAGTTTAACAGCCTGGCTTTGAAAAAGTATTTCAGGTTCTTTGTCGAACAGATTATCCAGCATGCCCGAAACCGAATTAACGGCCAATTCGGTAATGCCGCCAAAACCAATTAACGACATCAACTCTTTTGCCGTGCCGGATTTTGCAAACGAAAATATTTTTTGCCACCACTTCGGTTCGGGATGCTTCACTACGTTTAATGAAATTTGCCCGATACCTCCCGGCAGCGAGATCGGCTTATTTCCCAATGCCGCTTCGGTACTCTTTTTAAAATCTTTTGATTCCGCCTTTTTGTTCTTTATATCATTGTACAGATCAAGTCCGCCGTTTATACAATAAAATAACTTCTCCAACCCGGTTATTTTATGTTCCTGTCCAACTTTTAACTGCAGGGTCGCTTTTGTTTTGGGGTCAATGTCTTCGTTTGACCCAATTTTGAAACCTTCAAAATCAAGCAGCATATTAACGTCTGGCTTTGCAGTGCCCAGCAGTTTAGGGGTTACCTCGGTTGTATTTAAAACTCTTTTGTCGCCATCAGCCAGTTGAAGAAGAATAAATTGATTGGAATCGGCATCAGCGCTTTCTAAAAAGGACCTGGTTTTACTTTCGGTTTTGGCATCGTTTTCCCATGCGGCCTGGTTAAAAAACGAATTGCTTTGTGATTGAAAAATAGGCATACCATAAAATTTGAGGGATAAAAAAATAATTTGTGGCCTGGTTGGAATATAAAATGTTTTAACAATGATCCGGTTCTAACAACTGCTGTCCGGCATGGGGGAGCAGGTCTTGCTCTGAGGTTTGGATTGTGGGACGGAGGATATGAAAATTAATAAGGCAACAGCGGTATTGGAAGAAGCGGACGATATCGTTTTCGCAGAGTGTAAATTAGTGGAAAGCGTTAACAGGATTGTTGCATACGCCATCGTGAATATAATGCAAATAATAGTATTATTGAATTCTTCTTGCCTCCTTTTTTATTTTTAATGCAACTCTTATTCGGGAGACCGCCTTTCACAAACGAAATGCAGCAAAAGGCTTATGCGGTCTGTACCCGCAACGGAACCGGGGTTCAGGACTGTATCATACCTGTGATTGCAGATGCCAATGTGAGAGTTCCTCCAGTGCTCATGCTGATGAAATTTTTGATAAAGTGCTGTGTTATTTTTTAACTTTGCAGGGTCGACAACGGCAAGAAGGTATACCTTACGAGGAAAGGCAATTTAAATTAGCCCATCCAAGGTTTAACCTGGGTAAGAAGGCGACTTCAATAAGCCTGATTTTATGTTTATAACGCTGCAGTTCCCCCTATTTGACTATCGCTTTTTTGAAGTTGATCCCAATAGAACGCAAAGCCCTAAATGGCCTGAACCCGGGGATAAGGCACGGGTGCGTTATTTTGGAACAATAATAGGAAGAAATACTCCCTATATTGGTCCGTGGGATGACGAGAAAAAATACTGCAACGCCAGCAGCGTGTTCAATTTTTGCGGCGTTGGGGAGCAACACTTTTACAAATTTTTGCACAGCGGTCCTTGTAATACCAGGATCATGTTTCGCAGGTTTCAATCCGATGGAAGGTGCATGGCTAAGTTTGAACTTGGGTTTAACGATACACTGGAAGATGTGATTTCCAATGAGGAAAGTGCTGCCGGTACCCTCTCCAAATCATTTTTCAAATATCTTGAACAATATTTGCTATGCCCGGTTAAGATCAAAATAGGCAACCGGCTTTCTGATTATCTGCCACTCATTGATGCAGGAGATGCATTGAGAGATGCCTATTACTGGACTACCACCAGGGGGCAAAAATCATTCATGTCTAAAGATGTTGATCGGCACGTTGATAGCTGCGAACCGATTCTTTTAATACAGTTGGACGCTGATAAATTTGATCCCGGTAAATTATTGGCTAAAAAAATAGATATGCCTTTTCTCAACCAGGAGGGCATTCAACTTTTTTGTCGCCACGTACCTTACAATATCGGTAGCCGAAAATATAATCTAAAAGCATGGTTCATTGTAACACCGGCTAAAGTAGTTGCCCATCCACAATCTTCGCAGCAATTCCGGCAATACGATCAATCTGTACGATATCTTAGAATTAACCTGTTAAGAATACATGTTGAAACTTGTATACAGAAAAAAATAATAGAGGCTTTTGGAAATACGGCGGAAGAAATTCAGGTAGAGGATGCCGCGGTGCGGGACAGGTTATATTTTTACCTGCATAAAATTCTGTTGAATCTAACCAATATACAACGTAACGCGCAGCCACAACAGGTGTTAGTGGAAATGGCATTCAGGCTCGATGAGTTTTATTACGGTTCAATGCGGATTGAAGACCAGATTAATGTATTGGAGGAATACAAATCCTGGCTCAAAAACCTGCAGCCTACCCGGCAAAATCAGCAGGTTTTGCAATACCTGGCGCAGCAAACACAGGATCTCGAAAACAAACATCGTAACGAAAGAGATCAGCGAATTGTTTTTATATCGTATAATCATGCAGATAACAAAGCTGCTGAATGGCTGAGAGCAAATCTTGAGCTTGCCGGCATAACAGTAATTCTCGATTCCGCCTCTATGCAGGCTGGAACAGCCATTAAAGAATTCATCACCAAAAGCATCCGTAAGTCTGACGCTGTCTTGTCAGTGGTTTCAAAAAACAGTCTTGCTTCAGGCTGGGTAGGCGTAGAAACCATTAATGCCATATCTTTTAAAGACTACTTCCCTGATAAAAAATTTATTCCCTGTAACCTCGATGAAGATTTTCTCAAAGACAGTTATGTGGATAACGCCATTCCTATCCTGGAAAAGCGGATCGCAGCAATAAAAGATTTGACAAAAGCCCGGTCCGCCAAAGAAATAAGGGCAACCGACCTCTATGATGAATGGCGAAGGCTTGAAGCGCTCAGGTTATACCTTCCGGAAATGATTGACCGGCTTAAGAATGATTTGCGTATTGATATAACCGGTGAAAATCTGCAGGTTAATTTCCCTAAAATAGTTGAGCAGGTGAAAAACTAAATTAGTTTAATCAGCGCCCCTTTTAGCGCTCATAAATGCCATATACCTATCCTATGCGCGTAGGATTGTTGGCAACAAAATTTTCCCAGGTGTTTTTTGTTTTACCCGCGGGCTTGTCTTGTTTTTGCAGGAGCGGTGATGTGAGTTGAAAATGGTGGCATACGGCCACAGCCAGGGCATCGGAAGCGTCAAAATATTGAGGCGAATTTCCAATATGGGTTATGCGTTGCAGCATTTGCCACACTTGTTCTTTACCGGCATTTCCATTGCCTGTGATGGATTGTTTTATTTTTCGCGGTGAGTATTCTGTTACCGGCAAACCCGCCTGCATGGCTACCGCAATGGCCACACCCTGGGCTCGTCCTAATTTAAGCATGCTTTGTACGTTCTTTCCAAAAAAAGGAGCTTCTATCGCAAACTGGTGCGGTTTAAAATTCCGGATAATGTCATGCACCCGGGTATGAATGATATGCAGCCGCTCGTAATTATCTTTTTTAGCAGGCAGTTTTACCACGCCCATCTCCAATAATTCAACCGCTTGTTCGTTAACACAAATAATTCCATAACCCATCACCAGGGTTCCGGGATCTATGCCTAAAATGATCTGAGGTATTTTTTGCAACGCGAATTTTTTACGAGCGATGACTATAGCAAACAAAAGTATCAAAATATTTCTCAACCGCGTAATTGGGCCTGTATTGTTTGTGTGGCTGAGCTATACGGTTTACAAACAAATGTTGCTGCAGCCTGATCTTCCCCAATGTTTAGGGTATATTAAAGAGGCACTCTATGGCCCATTGGCATGGAAATTCTGGACCGCTGTTGCGCTCATGATTTTTAACTGGATGATTGAAGCGGGAAAATGGAGAATTTTATTGAGATCATTGGAATCTATTTCTCTCGTTCATGCTTTTAAAGCGGTAATGGCCGGACTTGCTTTTGCCTTCGGAACACCTAATCGTATAGGTGAGTATGGTGGCAGGGCTTTGTATGTCAGCGAAGGGAAACGGATGCAATCAGTGTCTTTAACCGTTGTGGGGAGTTTAAGTCAGTTACTGGTTACATTGCTTTTTGGTTGCGCCGGACTTTTGCTCATCGAAAATAACCTGGTCAAAAACCAACAGTGGGCAGCAGCGATGCAATGCGGAATGGTTGTAGTTACTCTTTTTTTTGGAATGTTGTATTTCAGGTTAAACTGGATAACAGCCTTTGCGCGTAGCATAAAACTACCTCGAAAATTTTTACAGTATTTTATGATTTTGAACGAAGTGACTGTTACGATTTTGTTAAGAGTGTTGTGCCTGTCGTTCCTTCGGTACTTTGTATTCCTTGCTCAGTATATATTGCTGCTTGATGTGATGCACGTTCATGCCGGATTGTGGAACGCGTTCTGGTTAATAACTGTATTATATCTTATATTAGCAGTTGTTCCTACTATGGCATTACTTGAATTGGGTATCAGGGGTAAAACAGGAGTGTTACTTTTTCAAACTTTCAGTACAAATACTGTGGGTATCTACGCAGCGTCTACAGGTATCTGGCTTGTGAATCTCGTATTACCGGCTTTAGCAGGAGGACTACTTACACTAACACATAAAATATTTAACACAAAGAAATGAGGCGGAAAATTTTCAGTACGCTTTTATTGGTATTGTTCAGCATTCATCTTAGTGCCGACAGCGATTTTTGCGGCATCCGGAATAAATGCTTTTCTTCAGGTGAGAGCATAACGCTCAAAGTGTTTTACAATGTAGCAGGATTATATGTTGATGCAGGCACTGCTACTTTTAGCGCACAATTGGAGAAGTACAATGGAAAAACAGTTTACCACACGGTTGGCGAAGGTTGGTCTAATGCTTCTTACGATTGGATATTTAAAGTGCGCGACAGGTACGAGAGCTATGTCGACACCGCTACCATGAAACCCTACCGGTTTATCCGGAATGTAAGCGAAGGCAAATACAAAAAACATGAGAATGCCAGTTTTAACCACGAAGCCAATAGTGTGGTTACTACAAGAGGCGTGTACAAAACACCGGAATGCATCCAGGATGTTATCAGTGCAGTGTATTATGCCCGTAATATCGATTTTGAAAAGTACAAACCCGGTGAAAAAATATACCTGAGCGTATTCCTCGACGATGAAGTGCATAATATTTATGTAAGATATATGGGCAAGGAAACGGTGAAGACGAAATATGGTAAATTCAGGGCGATCAAATTCAAACCCTTCCTCATTAAGGGTTCCTTATTTGAAGGCGGTGAAAAAATGTCGGTTTGGGTTACCGACGACGCCAACCATCTTCCGCTGCGTATTGAAACGCCTATTGTGGTAGGCAATATTAAAGTAGATATGATGGGCTATCGCAACCTCCGCCACCCTTTAAGTTCTATGATCAAGTTTAGATGAGAAAAGTGGCAAGGGAAGCGTTGTAAGTGGTAAGCAGGTATGAGAAAACTTGCTACACGAGACACCCATAGCTCATAGCTAACACGTTACACCCGATACCTATTACCCCCTACACGCTTACATTAAAATCGCGGAGCGCATCATTCAGGCTGGTTTTAAGATCCGTGCTGGCTTTGCGTTGCCCTA
>CAYMKT010000089.1:0-6430 GCA_964391065.1 uncultured Terrimonas sp.
TACATACAATCCCTTGGGGTGTCCCTTTGAAGCAGTTTGAGTCATTGCGCGATAATTTAATTTGGATATACTTTCAATAGCCGGCTCAATATAATGCTTATTTTGAGACCGCTATTACTCACCATAACTCCACTTGTAAAAAAAATTGATTTTTAAAACACGATCGTTCTAAATTCGCAACTCCTTATTACAAGTTTATCGCTATGAATATTCTATTATTAGGCTCCGGCGGCCGGGAACATGCCATGGCATGGAAGCTCAGTCAAAGCAACCGGTGCACACAACTTTTTATTGCTCCGGGTAATGCAGGCACCAGCCTTTGCGGTACTAATGTGGAACTGGCTGTAACCGATTTTGAAGGAATAAAGCAATTTTGTACCGGCAATAACATTGGCATGCTGGTGGTGGGTCCCGAAGAACCCCTAGTTAAAGGCATTTATGATTATTTTAAGAATAATCCTTCTCTTAAGCATATCCATGTAATAGGACCATCCAGTGCAGGCGCACAACTCGAAGGCAGCAAGGCCTTTGCCAAATCCTTTATGCAGCGCCATAATATTCCTTCTGCCGCCTATAAAGAATTCGATGCGGATAACTACGAAGACGGCGTTACTTATCTCCAGTCTCACGCTACACCCATTGTATTAAAAGCCGATGGACTGGCTGCGGGAAAAGGGGTTATTATTTGCCAGAATCATGTGGAGGCAATGGCTGAATTTGAATTGATGATTCAACAGGCGAAGTTTGGCGATGCGAGTAAAAAAGTAGTAGTAGAGGATTTTTTGACCGGGATAGAACTAAGCGTTTTCGTGTTAACGGATGGGGTGAACTATGTGTTGCTGCCCGAGGCTAAGGATTATAAACGGATAGACGAAGGAGACAGGGGACTGAACACAGGAGGAATGGGAGCGATTAGCCCCGTGCCTTTTGCAAACGAACGTTTTATGGAGAAGATCATCAGCCGCATTATCGATCCCACTATTAATGGGCTCAAAAAAGAGCAGTTGGAATATACAGGATTCATCTTCTTTGGCATTATTAAGGTTGAGGATGAACCACTGGTTATTGAATACAATTGCCGTATGGGCGACCCTGAAACAGAAGCCGTATTGCCCCGATTGAAAAACGACCTGGTTGAACTCTTTGAAGCAACAGCCAACCAACGTCTTAATGAAATAAAACTGGAAACGGATGAACGGCATAGTGTAACTATTGTTGCAGTAAGTGGTGGCTACCCCGGAGAATATGAAAAAGGTCTCCCTATTGACGGACTGGATTTGGTACAGGAAGATGATGCAATCGTATTTCACGCCGGCACAAAACAGGAAGGAGACAGTATTGTAACCAATGGGGGGCGGGTTTTGGCAGTAACTTCTTTCGGACATAGCCTCCAAAAGGCAGTAGAAAAGTCAAGAAGTATTCTTGAACTTGTTCAGTTCGACGGTATGCATTTCCGTTCAGATATCGGATACGAATTTTATTGACATACAAACCCGAAGTAGCGCCTCGCTTTACAAGGCAGGTATTCTGTACAGCATTCCTTTTGCCAAAATAACTAATGAAGACCATGCTTCGTTAATATGAAAAAAAATTATTTCTCTCAAAGTCAATAAAAATCAAGGTTTTGCCGTTGTATTTCAAATTATTTCAACAACTTTGCAAACATTATTTTAGAATCACATCTCTCCAATATCAATTATGGGTCTTTTCAACTGGTTTACACAAGAAATAGCTATTGATCTGGGAACGGCTAACACACTTATTATTCATAACGATGAGATAGTAGTAAACGAACCTTCTATTATTGCATTAGACAGGAATAATCCGAAAAATGTTCTCGCGGTGGGCAAAAAGGCATTGATGATGCACGAAAAAACCCATGAAAGCATACGTACCATCCGCCCATTAAAGGATGGAGTGATTGCCGATTTTAATGCGGCGGAGCTGATGATCAGGGAACTCATCAAAATGATCTATCCCAAAAAACCCCTGTTTCCTCCAAGTTGGCGCATGATGATATGCATCCCTTCCAGCATTACAGAAGTAGAAAAACGCGCGGTGAGAGATAGCTCAGAACAGGCGGGCGCCAAGGAAGTATATTTACTGCATGAACCCATGGCGGCGGCCTTAGGGATTGGGATAGATGTGGAAGAACCTGTTGGAAATATGATTGTGGATATTGGTGGCGGAACTACCGGTATTACCGTGATAGCCCTTGCAGGCATCGTTTGTGATCAATCCATAAGAATTGCGGGCGATGAATTTACAGCCGACATTATGGAAGCCTTGCGCCGCTATCATAGCCTTTTAATCGGTGAAAGAACAGCCGAGCAAATAAAAATACAGATAGGAGCGGCAATGAAAGACCTGGATACGCCGCCAGATGATCTGCCTGTAAATGGGCGGGACCTGGTGACCGGCATACCCAAACAGATTATGGTGAGTTTTCAGGAGGTTGCCGAGGCGCTGGACAAAAGCATTTTCAAAATTGAAGAAGCCATCCTCAAAGCGCTGGAAACGACGCCTCCCGAACTGGCTTCCGATATTTATCGCAGGGGAATTTACATCACCGGCGGTGGTGCGCTGCTCCGGGGCCTGGATAAAAGATTAAGCCAGAAAATTAAACTACCCGTGCACGTAGCCGATGATCCACTGAAAAGTGTGGTAAGGGGAACAGGTATTGCACTAAAAAATTACCAACGATACCCCTTTGTAATGAGATAGTAACTGCATTGCTGATTCTGCACTTGCCTCCGTGAAAGCATTTAAGACCGGTATTCATTTGTAGAATTGTAAAAAATCACCCAAGTGCGAAATGTCTTTATTTTTATCAGGCGCTATTTTAATTTTCTCTTCTTCCTAATAATGCAGGCAGTGGCATTGTACATGTTGTTCCAGTTTAACAAGTTTCATGAAGGTGCATTTATGGGGATTGCAGGTGAGATAACCGGCAAAATAAGCCGGCAATACAATACCATCGAATACTATTTTCAGCTTAAAAAAACCAATGAGCTACTGGTGCAGGAAAATCAAAAGCTGAGAAACTTATTAAAAGCTGATTTCCTGCAGTCCGACACATCTTCCAGCTTAGTAGTGGATTCCATAAAAGTAGATTCACTCGAACAATTCCGTAAGTATTTATATTTCCCGGCCAAGGTTATCAACAACTCCGTTACCTCCCAAATTAATTATCTTACCATAAGCCGCGGATCCGCACAGGGTATCGTAAAGGATATGGCGGTAGTGAGTTCGGCAGGCATTGTTGGCACCGTTATAAACGTGAGCAGGAACATGGCAACGGTAATGAGTTTACTTCACCGGCAAACCAGGATCAGTGCGAGCTTGCTTAAAACCGGCGAAACGGGTACGGTTGAATGGGATGGACAAGACCCCCAACTGGTTACCTTTAAGAATATTCCTAAAACCGCGCAGGTGCAAAAAGGTGATACCGTTGTAACCAGCCTTTACTCTACCTTCCCGCCAGGGCAACAAATTGGTATTGTAACGGAAATTGAGCGGGAGGGAAGCAGCAATTTTTATACCCTGAAGCTCCGGCCTTCAACCAATTTTTTTAATGTTCAGTTTGTATATGCAGTGCAAAACTTACAAAAAGCAGAACAGGATGCAATAGAAAAAGCAACAAATATACAGGAGTAACGATGAACGAATTGTTGAGAAATATCGCCCGGTTTTTAGTCTTCGTATTGCTGCAGGTATTTATCCTGAATAAAATACCGCCTCTTCACCAGTTCGTAACACCCTACCTCTATTTTCTTTTTATACTTTGGCTCCCTTTTAGAATACCGCGACTCTCCCTGACCTTACTGGGCTTTGTATTTGGGCTTTGTCTGGATTTCTTTACCAAAACTCCAGGTTTGCATGCAGCGGCCTGCACATTGATAGCATATATGCGCCCATTTATGATCAACATCCTGATTTCAAAAGAAGATTCAGACTTTAATTATGTTGCTCCCGCGCCTTCCAGCATGGGCTGGTCGCCATATATAGTATACGTATTGGTGCTGGCTTTTATACATAATGTTTATCTTGTCTTCCTGGAATGGTTGCAATTTGAAAATTTTTGGTATTTTTTGGGCAAGGTGATAGCCACTACAGGCGTTAGCTTTTTATTAATAATGATTACGGAAATTTTATTTTACAGGAAACAGAAGTTCAGGACAAATATATAGGGGGTTACTTATGCCGGCGTTTAATCAATCGCGACAAACCATCATCCGGCTCATTTTTGCAGCCACATTCTTAATTATCATCGTTCGCCTGTTTATACTGCAAGTGGGTTCGAATAAGTATAAGATATTGGCCCTGGATAATGCCGTATACAGAAAAGTAGTATACCCCAGCAGGGGAATTATTTTTGACCGCAACAACAAAAACATTTTAAACAACACCATTATTTATGATCTTACGGTAACCCCTTACGAAATAAAAGGAGTGGACACTTCTTTCATGTGCAACCTGCTTGGTATAGATACGGCCGAATTTAAAAACCGCGTTATTACAGCCATCATAAAAAACGGGCGTTACCGGCCTTCTGTGTTTGCAGGTTTACTGCCCCTGGAGCTTCAGGCCAAACTGGAAGAGAATATCTGGCGTTTCCCCGGATTTACATTGGTTGAAAGACCCATCAGAACATACGGCTATAGTGCCGGCGGACATTTCCTTGGAGATATCGGCGAAGTGGATACAGCCATCATCAGGCGCAGCAATTATTTTTACCAGATGGGCGACTATGTGGGCAGGTCGGGCATTGAACAATATTACGAGAGCGTATTGATGGGGCAAAGAGGGGTTCAAAATCTCATAAAAGACAACAGAAACCGCATCCAGGGATCCTGGGAAAACGGTAAATATGATACCTCTGCTTTGGCTGGCCGCAACCTGTACACTTACATTGATATCGAGTTACAACAGTTGGCAGAAAAATTAATGGCGAATAAGGTAGGAAGTATTGTAGCCATTGACCCCAAAACCGGAGGTATTTTAACCATGGTATCGGGCCCGTCATTCGACCCCAATGATTTAACGGGCGCCAGCCGTCAACAGAAATACGCAAAACTGGCGCTCGACGTATCGGCGCCACTCATGAACCGGGCAGTTAGGGGCTTATATGAGCCGGGATCTACCTTTAAGCCCATTGGAGGCCTCGTGGCGCTCGACATGGGGGTTATCACTGCCAGCTATGGTGTAGCCTGCAGCGGAGCCTACTATGGTTGTGCAAAATTAATACGATGCGAACATCATAACCCGGGGCATGCAGCCAATATACGCCTGGCTCTGGCAAATTCCTGCAACTCTTATTTCTGCCAGATATACAGGCTTACTTTAGACAACCCGAAAGATAAGGGTGTAAAAAAGGGATATAGCCGGTGGGAGGATTATATGAATGCATTTGGATGGGGAGAAAAGCTCGGGATTGACTTACCTAACGAACTGCCAGGGAACATCCCAGATACCACCGAGTATAACAAAGCATACCGCAGCGCCTGGAATTCGTGCACGAATGTTACACTTGGCATTGGCCAGGACAAGATGCAGGTAACCCCATTACAGTTAGCCAATGCCATGTGCGTTATTGCCAACAAAGGTTACTACTATACCCCACATTTTGTTGAGCGAATTGAAAATGAAAGCGCAAAGGATACACTGCTTAATAAATTCAGAGAAAAACATGCAGCGCTAACCCACATACCCAACGAAGCATATGAAGCAATACATGCAGGCATGCAGGACGTTGTGGAATCCGGCACAGCAAGAAGTGCGAAAATACCCGGAATAAATATTTGTGCTAAAACAGGAACCGCCGAAAAATACACCATCCTCGACGGTAAACGGATCAAACTTCCGAATAATTCCATGTTCGTATGCTTCGCTCCAAGAGAAAATCCAAAGATCGCTATTGCCGTAGCTGTGGAAAACGCGGGATTTGGTTCTACCTGGGCGGCGCCGATTGCTTCCTTTATAATGGAAAAATATCTCACCGATTCTATACGGTCCGAAAGAATGAAAGATGTTGAAAGAATTTCGAATACCGATCTTAGACCAATTTACCTGAAGCGCAAACAATTTATTGCCGATTCTACAAGAGCGTATTTTTATTTTAACCTGAGAAAAGACAGCAGCTATATCAAAAAATACCTGCGCGGTTATCATCCTAAAAAAGAAGCCGGAAAACCCAATACACTTGCAACACCTGTCAGAAATAATAACACCGTCACGATTAACCCGGCTGTGGATAAAAAATCGTTTGCAGTGGTTCCAGGTAATACCGATGTATCGCTTAAACAAACTGATGTTGACTGGCAAAATATTTGGGTAATGCATACCGATACAGAAAACAACACAAAAAACAAACCTTCCAGATGAGCCGGAACAATAATGAGATATCGAAGGGAGTAGACGGCTTGATAAT
>CAYMKT010000089.1:6530-15937 GCA_964391065.1 uncultured Terrimonas sp.
ATACAGTTATGCATTGTGTTCGCAAACCTGGCTTTATCAAAATACATATCGCGTGTTGAAACAGATTTTTCAAAACTGAGGTCGCAACTGGTGGCAGCAGCGATAGTAGTAGCGCCGGCCTTGCTCGCTATATTGCAACAGGAAACCGGCCTGGCGCTCGTGTATTTTTCTTTTTTTCTTGTGATGTTCCGTGAAGGTTTGCCGGCTATTGTATTAGTGATCGGGTTTTCATTTGCTATCCTGGTGGTAGCTACCTTATTAATGGACCCAAACGTGTTGGCACTCACGCTTACGGGTATTGCGCTGGTTACCATTTATTTCATGCGGCGGCAAATAAAACGGTACAAACGGGTTTTGTTCTGGATCATTTCCATTTGGGCCATTTGTGTAGGTATACAGCGTTTTGCCGTGCCATTTATTTTTGACCACGTATTGCAGCCTTACCAGGTAAAACGTATTTACGATACCATTGGAAAGGATTATATCCCCAAAGATGCGGCTGCGCTAGCCGACATTGAAAAAAACACCAGGCAAAAAAAAGACGATGGCAACTATAATGTAAGGCAAAGTAAAATAGCGATCGGTAGCGGTGGGCTCTGGGGAAAAGGGCTTTTAAAAGGAACACAAACACGGTATGCATTTGTTCCGGAACAAAGAACAGATTTTATTTTCTGCACTATAGGCGAAGGATTTGGTTTTGCAGGAAGCATGGTGTTTTTGTCCATCTACATTATACTGCTTTTCCGTATTGTTACTATTGCGGAACGGCAAAGAAGCACATTCAGCCGGTGCTATGCCTATGGAGTAGCTTCCGTTCTATTTTTTCACATTGCCATCAACCTCTGTATGACAATAGGATTGGCGCCCGTAATTGGTATCCCGCTTCCCTTTGTAAGCTACGGGGGGCTGTCGCTGGTTACCTTCAGCATTATGATATTCATATTACTCCGGCTGGATAAAGACCGGCAAATGGTTCTGCGGTAGTTTTGAATTGATCTGCCTGAAGTTTGACTCACCCACTCCAATGCATCTCCAATCAACAATTCAATCATACCCCTAACTTTGCGCTATGAAAATCATTCCGCTAAGCGAAGGCACTTTTACTGTTGATCAATCCAAATTGTTTGTACCGTTTAAACCGGGTAATGATAATCTTCAGCAAAGGCCGTTGGGGAGCTTACTGGTAGAAATTCAACCCTTCGTTGTCATTACTTCAAAAGATATGCTGTTAATAGATGCAGGATTGGGATTTTCAAATTCCGATGGCATATTGCAAATACATCAAAACCTTATTAACAACGATATCAATCCTTCGGATATCACAAAAGTATTAATGAGTCACCTGCATAAGGATCACGCAGGAGGAGTAAGCGTTAAGGACGGTATGCTCAACCAGCGCTTTTTGAGTTTTCCCAACGCCACTTACTATGTACAGCAACCTGAACTACATTTCGCACTCGAAAAAGGGCCTCCTTCTTATATAACCGATGAAATTGAAATATTGAAAAATGCAGGCAATGTTCATTTTTTAGAAGGCAATGGAACTATTGACGGCTACATACGGTATGAAGTTACAAGCGCCCACTCCCGCTGGCACCAGGTATTTTGGATAGAGGAAAAAAACGAAGTGATATTTTTTGGCGGCGACGATGCCCCCCAGTTACAGCAAATGAAAAGCAGGTTTGTAGCCAAATACGATTATGATGGCAAAAAGTGCATGGAGTTACGGCAAAAATGGTGGCAAAAGGGCCAGCAGGAGCACTGGACCTTCCTTTTTTACCACGACGTAAAAAACCCGGTTTGGAGATTTGAATAGGCTAACGCAGCAAACAGTTCAAACTTAGTTTCTTCTATTTCCGGCGTAAATAAGAATGTACTGGGCAAGCGTAACGATGGAGGCTATTGCAGCAACCACATAGGTCATGGCAGCCCATTTAAGCGCATCTTTGGCCATCGGGAACTCCTGGGCATTGGTTACATTGGTAGTTTGCAGCCAGGCCAATGCCCTTTTACTCGCATCAAATTCCACCGGAAGGGTGATCACGGAGAAAATGGTAGTGAGGGCAAACAGAACAATGCCTATCAATAATAATGAAGGGAACACCTTGATCAGGATAATACCTCCTATTAAAACCCACTGTACCAGCATCGAACTATACTGCACAACAGGAACAAGCCGGCTCCTGAGCATCAACCACTTATACGAGGTAGCGTGCTGAACGGCATGCCCGCATTCGTGGGCAGCCACAGCCGCAGACGCCACAGATACCCCATTATACACATCGGGACTAAGATTTACCGTTTTATTTAACGGATTATAGTGGTCGGTAAGAAACCCGTTGGAGGCATTTACCGTAACATCATATATGCCATTCTCTTTTAGCATCCGCTCTGCCACCTGTTTTCCATTTAAACCGCTTGTTAAGCCCACCTTACTATAATGGGCAAATTTTCCTTTCAGCCTCATGCTTACCAGCATACTAATGCCCACAAAAAGCATTGATACTATCCAGATTGAACCCATGATTATTAAATATTTATGTATGGAATATATAGCAAATGACTTACCATTTAAAAATATTGACATTAAATCCGGGAAACAAATAGCAGGAAAGCCTTTTTGTCAGTCACATGGATTTTAAAAAAATATGGCTGACAAATTGACGAAATATGGCTTGCGGGAAACAATTTAAAATTCAATTTAATAAATTGATTATCAATTAATTAATAGTGTAAATGTGACTGATGTACCACCCAAAAAGTTATTCACAGGGGGCAAAATTAATTTTGTTATGTTTGAGCAATTTGTAATTTAGTGCAAGAATTTAATGGGTTAGTAAGTACTAAAGGGTCGGCGCAAGCTGACCCTTTAACTTTACAAATTGTTCTGATTTTCCCCGTTTTTATTTCCTTTTAGATTTTGCAGACCTTCTTTTTACTTTTAAGCACTTCAGGTTTTCAGTTATTGCAAAATGGCCAACAACTCATAGCATTTCGATCCTTAGATGTATAGATTCCATGTGCTGTTCAAACCGTTTTTTGTATTTATTGAAAAATAAAAACGATCGCATCTTATCGATAACTATCTGCTTCCGGTTTCATCCCTCTCCGTATCTTTAGCGCATGAGCAAAATAAAAACGGCCTTCTTTTGCAGTAACTGTGGCTACGAAGCTGCTAAATGGACGGGAAGGTGTCCGTCATGCGGCGAGTGGAATACATTTGTTGAAGAGCTCATTGAGAAACCTTCGAAAAATAATAAAAGCTGGAAAGGATATAATGACAATGGAACTGAAGTAAAAACAATTGCGCTGCACGAAATATCGACAGGAGAAGAAAGAAGAGTAATTACCCCTGATGCAGAACTGAACAGGGTTTTAGGGGAGGGAATTGTATCCGGGAGTTTGGTGTTGGTGGCGGGTGAGCCAGGCATTGGCAAGTCAACCCTGTTCCTGCAAACGGGATTGTGCATGCGCGACCTGGTTACGTTGTATATCAGCGGTGAAGAAAGTGAACAACAAATTAAGATGCGCGCCGACCGGTTGAATATAAAAAATGAAAACTTTTATTTGCTCACTGAAACATCAACACAGGTTATTTTCCAGGAAATAAAAAAATTAAAGCCGCAGTTGGTTATTGTTGATTCCATTCAAACACTGCACTCACCGTACATCGAATCTTCCGCGGGCAGTGTATCGCAAATAAGAGAATGTGCTTCCGAATTTCAACGCTTCGCAAAAGAAAGTAACACACCCGTTTTTTTGATCGGTCATATTACCAAAGACGGAAGCATTGCAGGCCCAAAAATCCTGGAACACATGGTGGATACTGTTCTCCAGTTTGAAGGTGATCAGCATTATGCATATCGCATACTCCGCACCCTCAAAAACCGGTTTGGGTCAACCTCCGAATTGGGCATTTATGAAATGACGGGTAGCGGCATGCGGCCGGTATCCAACCCCTCTGAGATACTGATTACCCAAAAAGAAGAACAATTAAGCGGTATCGCCATTGCGGCTACCCTGGAGGGACAGCGCCCCTTATTGATAGAAGTGCAGGCCCTGGTTACACAATCTGTTTACGGAACCCCCCAAAGAACCAGTAGTGGCTTTGACCTCCGCCGGCTTCAGTTGTTACTGGCAGTTTTGGAAAAAAGAGGCGGCTTTCATTTTGGAATGAAAGATGTATTCGTAAATATCGCAGGAGGCTTAAAAGTAGAAGACCCCTCCATAGACCTGGCGATGGTAAGCGCCTTGCTAAGCTCGTACGAGGATATTCCATTGCCTCAGCAGGTAGCTTTTGCCGGCGAAGTGGGTTTAAGCGGTGAAATAAGAGCAGTAAACCGCATAGAGCAGCGGATTGCCGAAGCAGAAAAACTGGGTTTTGAAAAGATCATTATCAGCAAATACAATCAAAAAGGACTAAGTAAACAACATTTCAACATTGAACTGGTAACAATGGGCAGGGTAGATGAACTGTATAAATACCTGTTCTAAAAATGATGCACTTGATCAAATCCGTTTTCGATAGCGTATCGCATCTCCTCTTCCCGCATGTATGTAACGGATGTGGAAGCGATCTCATTAACGGACAGCACCTCATTTGCCTGCAATGCCACCAACAACTGAGCGAAACGGGATTCGCTTCACTTGCAAACAACCCGGTAGAAAAGACGTTCTGGGGAAGATTAGCGTTTGTGAGCGCCACCAGCCAATATTATTTTGCCAAGGATTCGCTATTGCAGCAGCTTATTCACCAGTTTAAATACAAAGACAATAAAGAACTGGCCCATTACTTTGGCGCCATAATGGGAGAGACCCTAAAGGAAGCTTCAAGATTTCAACAACCGGGCGCGCTTATTCCTTTGCCACTTTTCCCCGATAAAGAACGCAAAAGAGGATATAACCAGGCTGCTTTACTGTGCGAGGGAATAGCGGGAGTATTGCAAGTGCCTGTACTGTACGATGCCGTGCAACGGGTAAGATATACAGGTACCCAAACCCACAAAACCCGCATGCAACGCTGGCAAAATGTGGAGGGCGTTTTTACCGTGTCGGAAAAAATAAAAGACTACCCCCAAAATCTATTGTTGGTAGATGATGTAATTACCACAGGGGCCACGCTTGAAGCCTGCGGTAATGCTATACTGGAAGATATTCCCGGCGTATCGCTAAGCGTAGCAACTTTGGCTTACGCCGCTACTTAAATACCGATTACAGGAAATGAAAAGACTCTTCTATTTTTTACTATCGCTTTTCTTGCTCAAAGGCGCCTCCTCCTGTAAAAAACAAAGTTTTACTTTTGACAAAGACGCCACGTTAACGATTACGGCCGACACCGTCCGGTTCGATACCGTATTCACTTCCATCGGTTCAGTTACCCAACAGTTTACGATCATTAATACCAATACTCAAAAATTAAAATTAACCAGCGTACAACTCATGGGTGGCAACAATTCGTCCTATAAAATAAATGTGGACGGCACAGCATCAGCCGAAGTAAACAATCTGGAGATGGAAGCTGGTGATAGCATTTATGTTTTTGTTTCCGTTACCATTAACCCATCTTTGCAAAACCTGCCTTTTATTGTGCAGGATAGCATAAAGATAGCGTACAATGGGAATGAACAATTTGTTCAGTTAGAAGCCTATGGTCAAAATGCCCATTTCTTTCGCAATCATTTTATTACGGCCGACACGACCTGGAACAATGATCTTCCATATGTTATATCGGGTGGTATACTGGTGGCGGAAGGCACCACATTAACCATTGAAAAAGGATGCAGAATTTTTATGCATGCCGATGCTCCCTTTGTAGTAGATGGATCGCTATTGGTAAACGGAACAAATAGCGAACGCATAAGTTTCCAGGGCGACCGGTTGGACAATATATACAGCGACCTGCCAGCATCCTGGCCAGGCATATTTTTCAGGCCCCCAAGCGGTAATAATATTATACAGTACGGCATTATTAAAAATGCCTACCAGGGTATTATTGCCATTGCTCCTGCTCCTGATGCTTTACCCAAACTACGACTAAGCGCATGTATAGTAGATAATATATACGATGCGGGCATCCTGGCATACGGTTCCAGCATTGATGCTGAGAATTGTCTTATCAGCAACTGTGGCGCCAATGTATTGCTGAATGAAGGTGGTGAATACAATTTAACCTTTTGCACGATAGTTAGTTACGACAACAATTACGTCAATCACAAAAAACCGGTGCTGACGCTGAATAATACGGATGCGGCCGGCAATAGCTACAACCTCAATGCTATTTTCCGCAATTGCATTGTATGGGCCGGTGGTGAAAATGTTGAAAACGAAGTATCGACAGATAAAAAGGGGAATGCAGCTTTTACTATAGATTTTGACCATGTGCTGTACAAAGCAAAAAATATCTCCCCGGACGTTACCCTCATCAACAGCATCGCCAACCAGGATCCTGCTTTTGATAGTATTAATATTAACCGGCACTATTTCGACTTCCATATCAACAAAAATCCATCACCGGCCGATGGTTCAGGCACGCCGGTTGCTATCAGCACCGACCTGGACGGGAAAACAAGAACCGGCAACGCCGACCTTGGATGTTATATGAAGGATTAACACCGGATTCCGATTTTTTGCACCAAATTTGCAGGATAATAAAAAACTTTCATCATGATACGCCTATTATTTTTAGCAGTTGCTTTAACCCTCGCTTCTTCTGTCTACGATTTTAAGGTAGAAGGCTTAGAAGGAGGTACCATAGATCTTGCCCAATACAAGGGGAAAAAAATACTGATTGTTAATACTGCTTCCAAATGCGGATATACCCCGCAATACAAAGACCTTGAGCAATTGTATGAACAGTACAAAGATAAATTAGTGGTGATTGGTTTCCCCGCAAATAACTTTAAATCACAGGAACCGGGAACTAACGAAGAGATAAAAGAATTTTGTGAGAAAAACTACGGGGTTACTTTTCCAATGGCCGCCAAGATTTCTGTAAAAGGTGATGATATACATCCTTTGTATAAATACCT
This sequence comes from uncultured Terrimonas sp., assembly GCA_964391065.1. Taxonomy (GTDB): domain Bacteria; phylum Bacteroidota; class Bacteroidia; order Chitinophagales; family Chitinophagaceae; genus Agriterribacter. The sequence goes on from CAYMKT010000089.1 coordinate 13,559, forward strand.
AACAGGTGAAGCAGAAAAATTAGGCATTGATGATCCGGTAAAGTGGAACTTCACTAAATTCCTCATCGATGAAAATGGCAAATTGGTTACCGTGTTTTCGAGCAAAGTAACCCCGATGAGCGAGGATATATTAAAGTATCTGAACTAATAGTTCCTTCGCTCAAACAAAATGCCTGCATCATTTACAATGCAGGCATTTTAATTTACGCAATCGGTTGAACGAATTTTGCCGCCTATTTTATCGGCTCCTTATACTAACTTGGTAATAAATTAAGGACAATGTTCATCATAGGAAAAGATCAACAGAACGGATTTGATAAGCTTATATTAACGGATAACCAATCTCAAAGCAAAATAGAAATTGTGCCGGGTTGCGGAGCCATGCTGCATGCCTTTACGGTGCAAACTGAAAACGAAACCCTTAATGTTATAGACAGCTATTCCGGTAAAAAGCAGTTTGATGAAAAACCCGAGCCGGAAGGGTTTAAAGGATTAAAGCTATCTCCATTTCCGTGCAGGATACAAAATGCCGCTTATACTTTTAACGATCAGCGCTATCACCTCAATACAACCGGAACGGCACTTCACGGATTGTTATTCAAACAACCTTTTGAATTGGTGGAGCAGGAAGCGACAGGCGATTTTGCAAGGGTTACCCTGGTTCACAAATACAACGCCGGTAAAGCAGGTTACCCTTTTCCTTATACTTGCACTGTTGAATATATCCTTGAAAAAGAAAATATACTCAAAGTAATTACCACTGTTAAAAATACAGGCGTTACGGCCATGCCCATTGCAGATGGCTGGCATCCTTATTTTACCTTTGGCAGATCGGTAAACGACCTTCAACTTCAGTTCCAGTCGAACGAAATGCTGGAATTTGTAAATCTTATCCCTTCAGGTAAAATATTGCCTTTCGCAACATTTAGCTCGTCAACAACTATTGGTGAAACAATATTGGATAATTCCTTTTTACTGGATTTCACCAAACAACAGCCTATGTGTATCTTATATGATCCGCTTACGAAATGGCAGGTAGAAATAAGCCCGGATAAGAGCTATCCCTATTTACAAATTTACATTCCCCCGCACCGCAAAAGCATTGCTATTGAAAACCTCAGCGCCCCGCCGGATTCATTTAATAATGGTATGGGTTTAATAGTGCTTGAACCGGGAGCTACAACAACTTTCACAACGCAATTTACAGTGCGTAAAAAAGGATGATGTAGGCGTAATACACCAGGTTTTCCTTAAAAAACTGCACCCATTACAAAGAATGGATGCAGTAGGTAACCACTCCCCATATTGAAAAATCCGAAGCCGACAGATCAACGTCTATTGGCGCCAGTTTGTTCGTTTCCGGTATCAGCCTTACTTTGTTTAACTTTTTTTCGAAACGGCGAATCAGCATTTCACCGTGTAATACAGCAATCACTATTTTTCCGTCAACTGCTTTCATCGACCGGTCAACAATAACCAAATCACCATTAAAAATGCCAGCTCCGGTCATCACATCTCCGCTTACCCGCATTAAACAAGTAGCCTGCTTGTTCCGGATAAATTGCCCATTCAAATCAACCCGGCTTTCCATATCATCTTTCACGGCAGCTTCAAAACCTGCATTTGGGAAAGCGGTTCCCGACCGATCCAACGGTTTCGATCCATTGTAAACGGTCCGGAAAAAAACTTTGTCATCCATAACAAATATTTTTGAATTACTAATTTATTTAGTAAATTTATACTAAATATTTGATCATTCAAAGTGGTTTATATGAAAAATGAAATTCAAATGCTGCCTGGCTACCGCACGAACGAATACCTGCTGGTGTTAAGTCCGCACGAAGAATTATGGAATAAAATTGTAAAAGTGAAAGCGTCCTTTTCTGAAACCTATCAATGTGAACAGGCAAAATGGGGAAAGCCGCACATCACCCTTGTAAATTTTGTGCAGTACGAAATGATGGAAGCCCGTATCATCAACCGGCTCAAAACCATAGCCATGGGTTATCCGGCATTTAAGGTAGAAATGAAGGATTATGGCAGCTTTCCTTCGCATACCATATATATTAATGTGACGTCAAAGATTCCGATCCAACATCTCACGAAACATATCCGGGCAGAAACCCAACGGTTGATGAAGCTAAACGACGACAATAAGCCGCATTTTATCATGGAGCCGCATCTCACTATTGCCCGAAAGCTGGCGCCCTGGCAATACGAAAAGGCATGGCTCGAATACAGCAACCGCCATTTCACGGGAAGGTTTATTGCCGGCAATATGCTATTGCTGAAACGCCGGGTAGGCGAAAAAGCATATCAAATAGCACAGCGCTTCGAATTTCAAAATTTACCGGTGCTGACGAAACAGGGAGAGTTGTT
>CAYMKT010000090.1:0-2745 GCA_964391065.1 uncultured Terrimonas sp.
AGCAAGCGTATGTTGCCCGAACCTATACAGGTTGTTTATGTCTGCAATGTTTGTTCGATTTAAAGGCGGAGTTCAAAAGCCAAATGAAATAAAAGTCCTGGAATGTTTTTAATATGCAGCGGATAAACAACGATATTGAACCCAACCCAAATTTATCTTTTCCATTTTCTCAATTGCTGCAACAGTGCTCTCATGTCCTTAGGCAGGGGAGCCTCAAACACATGTTTTTGCTTTGCAGCGTCTTTAAACTGTAGCCGCTCCGAATGCAAGGCTAACCGGTTAAAAAGTGGTCGTTCTTCCTCTTCTTTTTTGGAAAGGTTAAACTTCTTTTTAATAGCCGAGAGCATAACAGGTTCACCATTCCCATACAACGGGTCGCAAATAATCGGGTGGCCGATATGCTTCATGTGCACTCTTATCTGGTGCGTACGACCGGTATGTATTTGAAATTGTACAAGCGAAAAATTCCCAATGCTTTCAACAACGGTATAATCCGTCAATGCCGCTTTCCCTTTCTTGTTAATCACCATTAACCCTTTTTTTACCGGGTGTTCCATAATCGGGGCATCTATTGAACCGCTTCCCTGCGCGGGAACACCATGTACAATGCCGGTATAAAATTTCTCCACTTCCCGCCCCTCAAAAAGTCCGGATAAATATTTATGGGTTTCTTCATCTTTGGCAAATACAATAACGCCGCTGGTATCCTTATCCAGGCGATGCACCGTCCATATTTGTCCGTATTTTTCTTTGAGAATTTGCTTCAGCGAAATTTCCTTTCCTTCCCTATCGGGTACCGATAGTAAGCCCGAGGGCTTATTCAGTGCAACGAAGTGCTCGTTTTCAAAAAGCGTCCCAGTTTTTTGTTTTTCCACGATGTGCTCAGGAAGGTTTTTTGGTCTTGAATGAAGTATTAAGATGCTTTAACATGCGTATTTCTTTTTCGGAAAGCATTCGCCATTTGCCTCTTTCTACATTTTTTTTGGTGAATATGCCGTACATCACCCGGTCTAAATGCTTTACGTCAAAACCCAGGTGTTCAAAAATGCGGCGTACAATGCGGTTGCGCCCGCTATGTATTTCTATTCCAATAATGCTTTTATCTTTTGCGTCGGCATAGGCCACCATATCAGGCTTAATAAAACCGTCTTCCAGTGTAATGCCGGATGCTATGGTATCGAGCTGTTGTTTGGTCACTACTTTATCAACCCGCACCTCGTAAATCTTTTTTACTTCGTATTTGGGATGCGTTAAACGTTGTGCCAGTTCGCCATCATTGGTGAGCAGTAACACTCCGGTCGTATTCCTGTCTAACCTTCCCACCGGGAATACTCTTTCCGTAGTAGCCCTTTTAATCAGGTCCATCACTGTTTTCCTTCCTTCCGGGTCATCGGTGGTAGTAATATAATCTTTGGGTTTGTTCAGAAGAATATATACCAGGTTTTTTTGTATGGAGATTTTCTTGCCGTTAACCTTGATGTCATCCCTTTGATTTACCCTATGTGGCGGCTGGGTAACCAGTTTGCCGTTTACGGAAACCTTGCCCGACTTAATCAGACCGGCTGCTTCGCGCCTGCCACAAACACCGCTCCAGGCAATAAATTTATTTAGGGGCATCTCATCTGTTCTGGGTTCCTGGGGAGCAGCCCTGGTATTATCTTTTTGATGGACAGGTTTTATAGTACGGGAATCAGTTCTTGTTTGTACGCGTTTTTGATCGGGAGCCGGTTTCTTAAATTCACGTTGTGGAGTTCTGCTCTTTTGGATATCAGCATTCTGTCTTGATCCTGCTGTCTTCCCTGCAGGTTTATTGCGGCTGTCTCTCGCAGCAGGCAGCCTGTTGTCAGGTGCTTTTCCTGGTCTTCTTTCTTTCGCTAATCTTTTCTGCTCATCAAAATAGGCATTCTTCTCCGCTCTTATCTTCTTCTTTTCCTGGCGGATTCTTTCCTTCTTCTTTGCGCCACGCTCTGGTTTGTTAATGAATTTATCGAATGCTTTTCTGCTCATCATGTTAAATTAGATTTTTCATTGTCGTTCGCGAAATAATCATTACCACAGCACATGGGATGTATATCTTTCAAAAATTCCATCTTTTGTAATAATTACAAGGTTTTCTGCTATAGCCTGCGAAATAATAAGCCTGTCAAATGGATCTCTATGATGCATCGGTAATATTAACAATTGCTGCAGGTGCCTGAATTGAACGGGGAGGATCTGAACATTGTTGTTTTTTAATATTTCCGGAATGTCTTCGAAAGGACGTGCTATTTCAAGTTTATCTAAAGAAAGTTTTATTGCGATCTCCCAGAGGGAAGCGATACTCACAAAACATCGGTTTCTATTGTTTTCAATTTCGTCTTTTGCTGTTTTACTTATGGCGGGTAGCCCCTCCGCAAACCAAAGAAAAGAGTGGGTATCTAATAACAGGTCCATTATCTGTATTCTTTGAAATCTTCCAGTGGGTCGTCAAAACCTTCTTTTATGATAAAAGTTCCTTTTGCAAACCCCGCTTTTCGTGTTTTAGAAATATTAGCTTCATTTTCTGCTTTCAGTTGAAGGAATTCAACAAAATCCTCTACCTCCTTTTGAAGCCCTTTTGGAAGAGATTCGATTTTTTTTAACAAATCGTTTTTCATCGTCTTTCACTGTTTTTATTAAATGTAACGAAAAATCAATGATTATCCTTATTCGCTAACTGCCCACAGGCGGCATCAATATCTTTTCCCCGGCTTCTTCTTAACCTTG
>CAYMKT010000090.1:2845-5269 GCA_964391065.1 uncultured Terrimonas sp.
GCTAACTGCCCACAGGCGGCATCAATATCTTTTCCCCGGCTTCTTCTTAACCTTGCATTCACCCGGTTTTTTTCGAGGTATTGCATAAAGTTCTCCGTAACGGCTTCATCCGGTTTTGCAAAGGAAGCCAGTTCTATAGGGTTGTATTCGATGATGTTTACCAAATCGGCCGGAACCTGCCTGTATATTTTTACCAATTCATCTGCATCCTGCAGGGAATCATTAAAGTCCTTAAAAAGAATATACTCCAGCGTTATCTCATTATGCGTTTTTTTATAGAAATAATTCAATGCATCTATCAACGATTTAATATCGTTGCTGTCATTAATGGGCATGATCTCGTGGCGCTTTTTATCATTGGCTGCATGAAGCGAAAGCGCCAGTTTGAACTTTACCTCATCATCTCCCAATTGTCTGATCATTTTCGCCACGCCGGCCGTGGATACTGTTATCCGCCGGGGACTCATTCCCAGTCCATCGGGAGAGGATATACGCTCAATGGCTTTCAGCACGTTTTTGTAATTGAGCAGGGGCTCACCCATGCCCATAAAAACAATATTGCTGAGTTTTTTATTAAAGGTTTTTTCCGCCTGCTCATTAATGAATACTACCTCATCGTAAATCTCGTCAAAATGCAGGTTGCGTTTTCTATCCATGTACCCGGTAGCACAGAATTTACAACTCAGGCTGCAGCCAATTTGCGATGAAACACAGGCGGTTTGTCTTGATTCGGTTGGTATCAGCACGCCTTCCACCATATGTCCATCAACGGTCTGGAAACGGCTTTTTACCGTGCCATCTGCAGAGTATTGCGAGGTGTTCACCACCAACGCCGGCAGGTCGAATGCTTCGGACAGCGAATTTCGCAGTTCCTTGCTCAGGTTGGTCATATCCTCAAAGCGATGGGCATGTTTTTGCCAGATCCACTCATATACCTGTTTGGCCCTGAACTTTTTATCTCCCGTTTTTTCAAAATATTCCCGGAGCTCTTCCAGACTCAAATGACGAATATTTTGCTTCTTTGCCGGCTGCATAGCTGCAAAGATATACAAAGCGTTTACCGTTGAGAAATTTGAACGATTGTGCTATAAGTGATTAAAAATTTTTTTAACAGACCGGAATACCTTTTGAACGAGGGCTTCCTCTGTTACGCGGGTTGCGTTACGGGTTGCACATCTTCTTTCCAATGCTGGTAGACAAACCAGGCGGTAATCAAAGTGGAGATAGAAAACCAGATTAACATGATTGAGTTGATGTGGGAAATGTAGCGGCTTGCACCAAACCAATCGCCCTGCCGGTATATAATGGCAGCGCCTACCATATTTTTTATGAGCTCCCATATTATTGCAGAGCGGTTTCTGTCGGCAAGATCTGTAAATGCATATACCTGCAAAAAGAGGAACCCGCCATATATGAATATACCCGGGGAACCAATACCTGCGATATGAGCAAAAAAATACGATAGCAAAACCAGTAAAGTAGTTAACTGTATCCAGCTCCACCATTGCAATGCTTTTGATGCAGGAGGATCGTATTTCTCAAAATGATACACGTCTTCGATTTTGTACACCGGGTGTTTTTCTTCCACATCCGCAGGGCGCCAGCCGGTGGGCATCATCCATATCCTCAATTTGTCTTTCCAGCTTTTCGCATGCCAGGCATCTTTTATTAACAGCCACATGTGCTGGAAGTTGATTTTGATCGGATTCCAGGTTTGTGCAGGCCTGGTTATTCCATATACAGGTTGTACGTTTTCCAGTTCCTGCTGGTAGGTGCTAAACCATTTATCCCAGAAAATAAAAATCTGTCCATAGTTTTTGTCGAGATATTCCTTGTTAATGGCATGATGCACCCGGTGATGCGAAGGAGTGACAATCATTTTTTCGAGAAAGCCCATTTTGCCAATATGCTGTGTGTGGTACCAAAATTGCGCAAACAAATGCAGGGGAGCCACAATTGCTATTACATTGGCAGGAACGCCCAACAATGCTGCAGGCAACAAAAAAATAACAAAGATGCGTACAATTCCCGAAATGCTTTGTCGCAGCGCACATGCTAAATTAAACTCCTCGCTGCTGTGGTGAATGATATGATTGTTCCAGAAAAAATTATACTCATGCGCAATCCGGTGTGTCCAGTAGCCGGAAAAATCGAGCGCAAAAAAAGCGATGATATAGATTAAGACACTGTTTTTTACATGTACTACCGCCAGGTTTTCGTACATCCAGCCGTAGGAAATTACCACTATACTTAAACCCAAAACATCTTTTGTAACATTGGTAATGCCGCTGCTCAGGCTGCTGATCATATCCATATTGCGAACGGTATCCTTCCCTTTTCTCCATCCATACCACTTCTCAAATAGCACCAGCACCAAAAATACCGGCATGGCAATCAGCAATATTTTTCCATACGTTTCCATGT
>CAYMKT010000090.1:5369-7270 GCA_964391065.1 uncultured Terrimonas sp.
TTACATATTTCTCCTGTACTGCCCACCCACTTCAAAAAGGGCATGGGTAATCTGCCCCAGGCTACAGTACTTAACGGTATCCATCAGCACTGCAAATAAATTATCATTGGTGCCCGCTGCTTTTTTAAGGGTAATCAGTTTTTCAGCACAAAGCGCTGCATTCCGTTTCTGAAAGCTTTTCATGTTGTCAATCTGCTGCTCCTTTTCTTCGCTGCTACTGCGGATCACTTCGTTTGGTATAATGGTAGGACTGCCTTTTTTGTTGAGGAAAGTATTTACACCCACCACGGGTAATGCACCGGAATGTTTAAGACTTTCGTAATGCAGGCTTTCCTCCTGAATTTTATTGCGCTGGTACATCCTTTCCATAGCGCCCAATACGCCTCCCCTATCCGAAATTCGATCAAACTCCGCCAGTACAGCATCTTCTACCAGGTCGGTTAATGCTTCAATGGCAAAGCTGCCCTGGATAAAATTTTCTGTTTTAGCCGATCCGAGTTCGCGATTAATGATCAATTGTATGGCCATGGCCCGCCGCACACTTTCCTCCGTGGGCGTGGTAATGGCTTCATCGTAGGCATTGGTATGAAGCGAATTGCAATTGTCGTATATAGCATACACGGCCTGCAGCGTAGTGCGGATATCGTTAAAATCAATTTCCTGTGCATGCAGGCTGCGGCCGCTGGTTTGGATATGGTATTTTAATTTTTGCGACCGCTCATTGCCCCTGTATACATATTTCATTGCCTTGGCCCATATTCTTCGGGCCACTCTTCCAATTACACTGTATTCAGGATCCATACCATTGCTGAAGAAAAAGGACAGATTGGAGGCAAAATCATCAATATGCATGCCGCGGCTAAGATAGTATTCTACATAAGTAAAACCATTGGCGAGCGTAAAGGCCAGTTGGGTGATGGGGTTAGCGCCTGCCTCGGCAATATGATACCCGCTGATGCTTACGCTGTAGAAGTTGCGTACTTTATTTTCAATAAAATACTCCTGCACATCGCCCATCAGTTTTAACGCAAACTCTGTCGAAAAAATACAGGTGTTCTGCGCCTGGTCTTCTTTTAATATATCTGCTTGCACCGTACCCCTCACCTTTTGCAGGGTTGCTGCTTTAATTTTCTCATATACATCAGCCGGTAAAACCTCATCACCGCTTAACCCTAATAATTGCAACCCCAGGCCGTTATTGCCTTCGGGTAGCCTTTCAGGTGATGAAGGGTTGTAGTAAAATGGTGCGGGCAGATGTGCATATTTTTTTTCTGTTACCCGCGCCACTTCCGGCCATAAATTGTTCTCCGAGATCCATTTTTCGCATTGCTGATCAATGGCCGCATTCATAAAAAAGGCGAGTATAACGGGCGCCGGACCGTTAATGGTCATGCTAACCGAAGTAGAAGGATCGCACAAATCAAAACCGCTGTACAATTTCTTCGCATCATCTACTGTTGCAATACTTACACCCGCATTGCCAATTTTTCCGTAAATGTCTGGCCGGTGAGCCGGATCCTCGCCATATAAGGTAACGCTGTCAAAAGCGGTCGAGAGTCTTTTGGCAGGCTGACCGGCAGAAACATAATGAAAGCGTTTGTTGGTGCGCTCCGGGCTTCCTTCGCCGGCGAACATCCTGGTGGGGTCTTCGCCTTGCCGCTTCAGTTCGAACACCCCGGCGGTGTATGGAAATTTGCCGGGAATATTTTCCTGCAACTGCCATTGTACAATATCGCCCCAGTCTTTATATGCCGGTAAAACAACTTTCGGAATTTTTGTGCCGCTTAACGACTCAGCGCTCATTTCCTGCCTGATCACTTTATCGCGTACTGTATATTCAAAAACATCGGCTGTGTATTGATGTTGCAATTGCTTCCATTCGTCCATCAGCGCTTTTACTT
>CAYMKT010000090.1:7370-12760 GCA_964391065.1 uncultured Terrimonas sp.
TATAGCTGGCTGGCTATAGCACTTTGTTCATTTACCCACCCGTTGTATTCACGAATGCTGTCGCTGATTTCGCTGAGATAGCGAACACGTCGCGGCGGAATTACAACCGCATCCTGTCTTCCCTTTTTGTTTTCAGAAAAGCTGAGGGTGGCATCGTTCCATGACACGCCTGTCTTTTCTTTAATTTTTTTAACAAGTAGTATAAAAAAATCATTGACCCTTGTGTCGTTAAAGGTATTTGCGCAAATACCTATCACCGGTAATATGTCGTTGGATGCGTGAAACAACTGGTGATTGCGTTTGTATTGCTTTCGTACGTCGTTTAATGCATCTTCCGCCCCGGCTTTATCAAACTTGTTAATCGCAATAATATCAGCATAGTCCAGCATATTAATTTTTTCCAGTTGGGAAGCAGCGCCATATTCCGGTGTCATTATATATACGCTAACATCGCAATAATCTACAATACTCATATCGCTTTGTCCTGTGCCTGCTGTTTCCAATATAATGCAATCGTATCCTGCGGCTTTGCAAATGCCAATGGCTTCTTTTGCTGACTTACTGATTGCTGTATTGTCTTCTCTTGTGGCTAATGAGCGCATGTATACGCGGGATCCTGAAATCGCATTCATCCGTATCCGGTCTCCCAGCAAAGCGCCGCCTGTTTTTTTCTTGCTTGGATCAACTGAAATTACTGCAATGGTTTTATCCGGAAAACAACCCAGGTAGCGTCGAACAATTTCATCCGTGACAGAAGACTTGCCTGCGCCACCGGTGCCCGTAATACCAATAACCGGAATGACAGCTTTATTTTCAGTTGCGGTTATCGGGGAAATCATTTTGCTGAAATCGAGATTCTGCTCCGCCAATGTGATGGCCCGCGCAATTTTTCTAATGTCTTTTGCTTCCCCCAGCGGCAATTGGGCAGTCCATTGAGCCGGGGCTTTCCAGAAGCCGGTTTTATCTTCATCGGCTTTATCATTACCCGGAGTGCATTGGGCTATTACATCCGCTATCATGCCTTCCAGCCCCATCGTTCTGCCATCATCCGGACTGTATATTCTCGCGATGCCGTATTGATGCAACTGCCCGGCTTCTTTTGGCAGAATGGTTCCGCCACCGCCGCCAAAAATCTTAATATGGCCGCAACCGCTTTTATCGAGCAGGTCTTTGATGTATTTAAAAAACTCCATGTGGCCGCCCTGGTAACTGGTAATGGCTATGCCATGCACATCTTCTTCAATGGCGCATTCTACTATTTCGTGGGCTGAGCGATCGTGTCCTAAATGAATAACTTCTGCTCCCTTGCTCTGCAATATGCGCCGCATAATATTAATTGCCGCATCGTGCCCGTCAAATAAACTTGCTGCTGTTACAATACGAACGGTGTTGGACTGTTGATTGTTCATGCTATTCAAATTAGGAAAGATAAAATTAACGTAAAAACTAATGCCTGTTAGCTTTCAATCCGTTGCGGAAAATTTGGTTTGGCCTACAACAAAAATGAGAGTAGTTTAGTCACCCCAAAAACAGATGATATGAAATTAATTCGCTTTGGAAAAGCCGGAACAGAAAAGCCCGGTATTGAACTGGTAAATGGAGAACGTATTGATGTCTCCGCCTTTGGAGAAGATTACACGGAAGATTTTTTTGGAACGGATGGTATTAGCAGATTGAAAACCTGGTTGGCTGCAAATGAAAGTGCATGCCCGGTGGTGAGTAACGAAGAAAGACTGGGTCCGCCGGTGAAAAGGCCTTCCAAACTGATTTGTATAGGACTGAACTATTCCGACCACGCCGCAGAAAGCAATATGCAGTTGCCTGCTGAACCAGTGGTGTTTTTTAAAGCTACATCAGCTATTGTGGGTTCAAATGATGATGTAATTATTCCAAGAAACAGTACCAAAACCGACTGGGAGGTAGAACTTGCTGTGGTGATAGGCAAAAAAGCGTCTTATATCGAAGAAAAAGACGCATTGGATTATGTGGCAGGCTATATGCTGCATAACGATTACAGCGAAAGAGCTTTTCAACTGGAAAGAAGCGGGCAATGGGTAAAAGGGAAAAGCTGCGATACGTTTGCGCCAATAGGCCCCTTTCTTGCAACGCCGGATGAAATCAGTGATATTGATAATCTTCGTTTGTGGCTTACCGTTAATGGCAAAACCATGCAGGATGGGAGCAGCAAAAACCTCATATTCAAAATCCCTTTCATTATCGCCTATCTCAGTGAATTTATGACCCTGCTCCCGGGCGATATTATTAGCACCGGAACACCTGCGGGGGTAGGGTTGGGACAAAAGCCGTCGCCCCTGTACCTGAAAGCGGGTGATGTGGTGGAATTGGGTATCGACGGGTTAGGGCAATCGAAGCAAACCATGGTAAGCCGGAAGAAGTAGGTTTGATGTTTTATTGGTGATGTATATAATAATGGTACGATGAAAAGATATTGCCTTGCCTGTGATTTGAAAGATGATCCTGCTGTGATAGCTGAGTATAAAAAGATACACAGCAATGTGTGGCCCGAAATACTGCAACGAATAAAAGCCGACGGTATAACCGTGATGGAAATCTACCTTACCGGCAACCGTATGTTCATGATCATGGAAGTAAGCGATGATTTTTCTTTTGAGAAGAAAGGGGCTTCCGATGCGGGCGATCCTAAAGTACAGGAATGGGAAAATTTCATGTGGAATTTCCAGCAGGCGCTTCCCTGGGCAAAGCCTGGCGAAAAATGGGTGATCATGGAAAAAATTTTCGAACTTCAATAATTCTCCTTCAATTTTATGAAACAGCTCCTTGTATTTTTTTCCTTTGTTGTACTGCTCACATTGTTATCTGCTTTTAGGTTTATCCAGAAAAAGAAAGTGATTTTTTTGGGAGACTCTATTACACAGGCGGGCGTGTCGCCTGCCGGTTATATTACGATTTTGCAGCAAATGCTGGCGAAAGACGGCAGAGACAAAGCGTTTGACCTGGCAGGTGCGGGTATCGGCGGCAATAAGGTATATGATCTGTACCTAAGATTAGAAGATGATGTACTGTCTAAAAAGCCCGATCTCGTTTTCATATATGTGGGCATTAATGATGTTTGGCATAAGAAAACGCGTGGAACCGGTACCGACCCCGATAAGTTTGAAAAGTTTTACAATAGAATAATTGAAAAAATACAGCAGGCAGGCGCCAAAGTGGTTATTTGCACCCCAACGGTAGTGGGTGAAAAGAAAGGCTTTGTGAACGAACTGGACGGAGATTTGAATAAGTATGCTGAAATTATCCGAACCATCGCCAAAAATAAAAATGTAGAATTGATTGATCTGCATAAAGCCATTGTAGAATATATCAACGCCAATAATCCCGAAGACAAAGCGAAGGATATTCTTACAACGGATGGGGTTCACATGAACGATAAGGGAAACAGGTTTTTAGCCGAGCAATTTTATGGGTTTATAAAATAGTGGTAAGTGATAAGTGGTAAGTGGTAAGTGGTAAGTGGGAGAGAGGATGTATGTTGTGATGGTAGAACATATTTTTAACAGTGTATGTTAACCTAAAAAAATACCTGTTATGAAAGTTATTAAGTTTGAAGACCTGATAGCCTGGCAAAAGGCACAGGATCTGGCAGTTGAAATTTATACAGCATTTGAACAGGCAAAAGATTTTGCTTTTAGAAATCAGATACAATCAGCAGCGGTATCCGTATCAAACAATATAGCAGAAGGTTTTGATTCAAGAAGTAAAAGAGAATTTATGAGATTTTTGGGAATAGCCAGAAATTCCAGTAATGAAGTAAAGTCGATGTGTTATTTAGCAGAGCGGTTAAAGCATATTGAAGTGTCAAAAAAGAATGATTTGCTATTCTTTTGTGAAGAAGTAACGAGAATTATCGTAGGGTTAACTAAATCCATACAAAATAAAATTGAAGAGAAATAAATTTGATTAGGCTTGTCTGGAGTGTCTAATCACTTACTACTAATCACTTACTACTTTATGACTTGCATCGACACACATATTCATTTTTGGAAATACGACCGCAAGCGCGACGGCTGGATGGACAATATGAAAGTATTGCAACAGGATTACGTTCCTGAGACGATAGCATCCACCCTGCGCCGCAATGGCGTGGATGGTTGTGTAGCCGTTCAGGCGGATCAATCGGAAGTGGAAACAAGGTTTTTGTATGAATTAGCTAAAACGTATTCTTTTATAAAAGGTGTTGTGGGATGGATTGATTTAACCGCGGATAATATAGAGGAAAGATTAATACACTTCCAGGAGCATGCAGCTATTAAGGGCTACCGGCATATTGTGCAGGGCGAACCCAATGATTTTTTGTTGAGAAAAGATTTTCAGCGGGGTGTTAGAGCTTTAAAGCCTTTTAACTATACGTACGATCTGTTGATTTATCATCACCAGTTGCCCGCCGCGTTGGAATTTGTGGACCAAATCCCGGATCAGAAAATAGTGATTGATCATTGTGCAAAGCCAGATATCAAGAATCATTCTATTGATGAATGGGCGAAGGGAATGAAGGCGATTGCCAAATATCCCGATATACATTGCAAACTGTCGGGTTTATTTACCGAAGCGGCCTGGAAGGAATGGAGTGCAGGGGATTTTTATCCTTACCTGGATGTAGTGTTTGAGGCTTTTGGAACCGACCGCCTGATGTATGGCAGTGACTGGCCTGTTATTTTAGTTTCAGGGATGTATGTACAATGGAAAAGTTTACTGGAAAAATACATGGAAAACTATGAGGAGGAAGATCGCGAAAAAGTATTTGGAGGGAATGCTATTGATTTCTACAACCTTTGAGCACACAACATAAATTGGTAATATCAGTAATCAAAAAAATAAAGTATGGATTTACATCTTTCCAATAAGGTTTTCATTGTAACCGGGGGCGCAAAAGGTATTGGTGCTGCCATTAGTAAATCAATCGCCTCAGAAGGGGGCATTGTTGTAGTGGTAGGGCGGGGTAAGGCAGACAACCTGGCAATTGTAGATGAAATTGTAAAATCAGGTGGCAGGGCCAGTTATTTTACAGCAGAACTTTCTACCGAAAAGGCCTGCAGCGACGTCATTGATTTTACCGCAGAAAAATATGGACGTATTGATGGATTGGTGAATAACGCCGGGGCAAATGATGGCGTAGGGCTGGAAAACGGCTCCCACGAAAAATTCTTCGGGTCGCTCCAGAAAAACCTTAGTCATTATTATAACCTCGCGCATTTCGCTTTGCCGCATCTCAAGAGAACGAAAGGCAATATCGTTAATATCGGTTCCAAAGTGGCCACTACCGGGCAGGGCAATACTTCCGGCTATGCCGCTTCCAAAGGAGCGATTAATGCTTTAACCAGGGAATGGGCGGTTGAGTTGCTGCCTTATTC
>CAYMKT010000090.1:12860-15891 GCA_964391065.1 uncultured Terrimonas sp.
TATACGCACCTGGATAGATCTTTACAATAATATTTTACATCTTTAATTCAAGATTGCATGGCCTTAACTCCCAGTTCTGCTTCAACCACGGTGACCGCGAAGAATGATAAAAGCTATTTATTCCCGCTTATATTAGTAACCAGTTTGTTTTTTTTATGGGGATTGGCTTACGGTTTACTGGATGTGCTCAATAAGCATTTCCAGGATGCATTGAATGTAACCAAAGCGAGGTCTACTTTATTACAAGCGGCTTACTTCGGGGCCTATTTCCTGATTGCTCTTCCCGCAGGCCTTTTTATGAATAAATACGGCTATAAAAAGGGAATCATTCTTGGCTTGTTATTATATGCAACCGGTGCTTTTCTTTTTTATCCTTCTGCCCAGGCGGGAAGTTTCGATTTTTTTTTGCTGGCTGTTTTTGTGCTCGCTTCCGGCTTAACCTGTCTTGAAACGGCTGCCAATCCATATGTAACCGTGCTGGGTAAGCCGGAAACCTCTGCATTCCGTTTAAATCTTTCGCAGTGTTTTAATGGTGTGGGTTCCTTCATCGGTCCAATTATCGCAGCATCATTTTTTTTCAGCGAATCTTCTGAGAAGGGTAGTGATAATCTTGACTCGGTGAAGATGGTTTACGTTATTATTGCTGTTGTAGTATTGTTTATAGCCTTTCTGTTCTGGCGTACCTATTTGCCTGAAATAAAAGAAAGCGAGATCGTTTCTGATCAAATACAGGATAAAAAACCCTTATTTCAGCACAGCCATTTCGTATACGGCGTTATCGCCCAATTTTTTTACGTTGCGGCACAGGTAGGCATAGCGGCGCTTTTTATTAATTATTGTACGGAGGCCAATCATGACATTGACAATGCGAAAGCGGCCTATCTACTTTCTATCGCGCTGATGCTTTTTACCGTTGGTCGCTTTGTTGGTACTGCATTGATGCGAAAGATTGCACCCAACAAGCTCCTCACGATTTTTGCGCTGATGAATATTGCACTTTGTGTTCTGGTAGTTTGGGGTAGCGGCTGGCTGTCGGTTTACTCGTTAATGGCTGTTTTCTTTTTTGAGTCCATCATGTTCCCCACCATTTTTGCCCTGGGTGTAAAAGATCTCGGTCATCACACCAAAAAGGGCTCATCTTTTCAGATCATGTCAATTGTAGGTGGCGCCCTAATGCCTTATTTTATGGGCTTACTATCCGAAAGCGGAACGGCGAAGGCCTATATCATTCCGCTGCTTTGTTTTGTTGTGGTAGCCTGGTATGGCTGGAAGGGGTATAAAATTAAATTGAGATAAGGAACTGGTCGGCTTGCGCCCATTAAAGATAGCGCCCGTTAGCAGAAAAAGAGAAGATGGCTCCTGCTATGCATCGCGTTATAAAGTAATCTTCTCACAGTTTGCTATTATTATCCATTCGGGTTATCCTTGTCCTTATCTTTCCTGATTTGAGGCCGGGGTCGTTGTTGCTGTTGTGGTGGGCGGCTGATGTTTCTTGAATTTGCTCTCTCTCTCCCATCATCCCGGTTTTTTCCTGGCTGGTTTCTTTGATTTCGTTGCTCTTTCTGATCTCTCTCCCTGAATTTTCTTTTTTTGTCGTTTTTTTCTAAACTGCGTAAGCTTATTTGTCCTACTACGTCAACAAATTCCGGTTCCACTTCTTTAGGCTTGCTGCCGGCAATTTCTTCCGTTACCAGGGCTTCGGGCTTTAGGCCCTTTTGGTTCATTTCTTTAATTTTTCTGACCGTTTCGATTGAAAGCGGGTAGTGCTTATTGCTATCGGGCAATATATACCACATCAGGTTACGGAAAATGTCCTTCTTAATTAACAATGCGTTGCCCTTCGCCGTTTCGAGCATATCGGCATTTTCGGGAAATCCCTGGAGCGCATCTAAATAAGTATCCAGTTCATAATTCAGGCAACACTTAAGGCGGCCGCATTGCCCGCTCAATTTGGTTTGATTGATGCTCAGGTTTTGGTACCGGGCGGCAATAGTAGTAACGCTCTTAAAGCTGGTAAGCCAGGTGCTGCAACATAGCTCGCGCCCGCAACTTCCAATTCCACCCACTTTAGCCGCTTCCTGCCGCGCCCCAATTTGCTTCATCTCCACCTTCACCTTAAATTCGGAAGCATACATTTTTATCAGTTCCCTAAAATCAACTCTTCCATCGGCAGTATAAAAGAAGGTAGCCTTCCTGCCGTCTGCCTGAAACTCCACTTCGGATAGTTTCATCTCCAGTTTCAACTGTTTGGCAATTGATCTTGCACGCATCAGCGCCTGGGGTTCGCGGGCTTTGTTTTGCCGCCACATTTCAAGATCCCTGTCTCCGGCCCGGCGTAATATTTTTTTTATTTCAGGGTTATTTTCTTCAGTTCCCTTCTTTTTCAACTGCAAACGTACCAGTTCTCCCGTAAGACTCACCTCACCTGCATCAAAGCCACTTATGCCCTCCACCGTTACCATTTCACCCTTCTCAAATAAGTGAACCGTGTTATTGCGGTAAAAATCTTTTCTGCTCCCGTTGTTAAAGGAAACTTCCACAATACGGCATATGCCGTCTTCATCGGTTAATGGTAAATTTTTTAACCAGTCGTGCACGTTCATCCTGTTACATCCTCCAGTGCTGCATCCGCCATTGCTTTTACATCCATTGGGTTTACCCCCGGCATTAGTACCGCAACTGCTACAACTCATATGTTGGCATATATTAAATAGTTAATAATAATGCCTGGCTAAAGGAAATGAGGTTACAGTAAATTAAAGTGCACACTATTATCCTGATGAGGAAAAACCCGTACAATGGGCCGTATTCAAATAAGTTGTTATGCAGAGGCGCATAATAACATCAACCAGAATAACTATATTGAAATAAAAATAAACGGTTTTCAATACTTCCAACTGCTCTCACAAATTCTGTAACTTAATATATATAGAATCCCTTTCCAGGACATTTGTCTTCAAAAATAGCAAAATGTTGCCATAAATCCTGAACGATATCTGAAAAGCCTATACGCTGTATTGCCATGCGAAAC
>CAYMKT010000091.1:0-6138 GCA_964391065.1 uncultured Terrimonas sp.
GCCGGATAGCAGCGGCACCGGAGTATAGCGGATAGCCGGAACCAGAGCTGGCTATTGTTCTATCGCTTATAGCCCATTGGGTTCTGCCTTTCCCTTTTGGTTAGTGATAATGAACAACCCCAAAGCCATCCTTACGGCTGAAACGGGAAAAAAATCCTCATAATCGTGCCTGTTTGCGCTTTAAGATTTTCGGCATCATTATTTAAGGTATTGAGTACTTACTTTTGCGGTACATGAACTTAAAGCCCCGGACACATGTGCTAACGAAAAAGCTGGATGGTTTTTTTGGGAGCGTATACAACTATGTTATTTTTATCGGCCGGTTCTTTACGGAACTGCGGCCGCCTTTTGAATGGAGGGAAATCATTCGCCAGTGTTACATGGTGGGCTACAAATCGCTTCCCCTGATATCGGTTACCAGTTTTGTAATAGGCATTGTATTTACCAAGCAATCCCGGCCCTCTTTGTCGGAGTTTGGCGCCGAATCATGGCTGCCATCGCTGGTAGCTATTGCTATTTTCAGGGCGCTGGCGCCTTTGGTAACGGCGCTGATAGCAGCCGGCAAAGTGGGATCCAATATAGGCGCCGAACTGGGTTCTATGCGGGTGACTGAGCAAATTGATGCCATGGAAGTATCGGCCACTAACCCCTTTAAATTTTTGGTGGTGAGCCGGGTATTGGCTACTTCCCTGATGTTGCCTATACTGATGTTTTATATGGCGCTTATCAGTATGATTGGCGCTTACCTGAATATACTGGTGAATGAAGAAACCAGTTTTCTTGCCTTTTTTAACGCGGCGCTTGAAAAAATAACCTTCCTGGATTTGTTCTCATCGCTGATCAAAACCATTGTGTTTGGTTTCAGCATTGGCATTATTGGCACTTACCAGGGCTATCATGCCACGCAGGGAACGGTGGGGGTGGGCCGGGCCGCCAATTCCGCCGTTGTAACCGCTATGTTTGTTGTTTTTATTGAGGAAATTGTAGCTGTTCAAATTACCAACTGGTTCAGATAATACCTGTATGCACAAAAAAGAAAAATATATTGCCAGGGACGAGGTCGTTATTGCCATTCGTAATTTGCAAAAATCGTTTGGCAGTAATCACGTATTGCGGGGTGTTGACCTTGATTTGTACCAGGGCGAAAATGTGGTGGTGCTGGGCCGCTCCGGAACAGGTAAATCTGTGCTTATTAAAATTATTGCCGGTTTGCTGAGGCCCGATAGCGGAACAGTGATGGTGTTAAACGAAAATGTGGCAGACCTGGATCACAGGGAACTGCGGGAGTTGCGGTTGAAGATTGGCTTTTCCTTTCAAAGCAGCGCCCTGTACGATAGTATGACGGTGAAGGAAAACCTGGAGTTTCCGCTATTGCGTAATTCAAAAAACCTGGGTAGGGCAGCCGTTGATAAAGCGGTGCAGGATGTGCTGGAAGGCGTTGGCCTGCCGCAAACTATTCACCAGTTCCCGTCTGAATTATCCGGCGGACAGCGCAAACGAATCGGTATAGCCCGTACCCTGATTATGCGGCCTTCCATTATGCTGTATGATGAACCTACAGCGGGACTCGACCCTGTAACCAGCGTGGAGATCAATAGCCTCATTAACGAGGTGCAGGAACGGTATAATACTTCATCCATCATTATTACCCACGATCTTACCTGTGCCAAGGCTACCGGCGACAGGATAGCCGTATTATTAGATGGCCGGTTTGCCAGCGTGGGTAGCTTTGAGGAAGTATTTGCTACCCAAAATGAAAGCATAAGCAGTTTTTACGACTATAATTTTATTGACTGATGGAAGCGAATAAAAATAAAAAAGCGGTAATGGTAGGCTTATTTGTGGCCATAGGGATTATTATTTTTTTGGTAGGTATATTTACGCTGGGCGGGCAGCAAAAGGCCTTTGTAAAAACCGTATCAATAACTGCCGTTTTTGATGATGTGGGCGGCTTGCGCGAAGGCAATAATGTATGGTTTTCGGGAGTGAAGATAGGTACGGTAAAAAAGATCGGGTTCTTTAATACTTCGCAGGTGAAGGTAACCCTGCATATTGAACACAAGGCGCAGCCTTATATCAGGAAAGATGCGAAAGCAAAGATTGGGTCCGATGGATTTATTGGCAATAAAATAATCGTGATCTACGGTGGAAGTCCTGATTCACCGGCTATTCAGGGCCATGAAAACCTGGCAATTGAAGCATCCGTGAATACAGAAGATATGCTGGTAACTTTACAAAAAAATAACAATAACCTTTTGGCTATTACCAGCGATTTTAAAGCGGTAAGCGAAAAGCTGGCGGCGGGGCAGGGATCGTTGGGCGCCTTGCTCAACGAACGGGAATTGTATAATGAACTGGCAGCGGTTGTTGCCAACCTGCGCGTTGCAGCACGCAACAGCGAAAAATTAACCGGCAGTATTGCAGAATACACCGCACAACTGCAGGCGCCGGGCACATTGGCGGGCGACCTGGTGAACGATACTATCATTTTTGCCAATCTTAAAGCAGCTACCGACAAGTTGAATATTGCATCGGGAAGCGCGGTAGCGCTGGCAGACAACCTGAAGGATGCGACGGCTAACCTGGATAATAATGATAATGCTGTTGGTATGCTGTTGCACGACGAAAAGGTAGCAGCTGATTTAAGAACTATTGTCGACAACCTGAACAGCAGCAGTAAAAAACTCGATGAAAACATGGAAGCACTGCAGCACCATTTTTTGCTGAGGGGATATTTTAAAAAGAAAGCTAAAAGAGAGGCGAAAGCGATGGAAGATAGCGTAAAAGGAAAATAATGAGGATAGTACCAGCTATCAGCCGTCAGCTATGAGCCGTTGTCTTGTCCTGATATTTTCAAACTTCCATGTTTCCACATTTTCAAATTTGCATCCATCATTTTCATATTTTCACGTTCCCACATTTTCACATTAGTATGGTGTCTTCATCAAAAAAAGCAGCTTTAGGTTTTATTTTCATTACACTGCTACTCGATGTTATTGGTTTTGGCATTATTATACCGGTCATGCCCAGACTCATTGAGGAGCTTATTCATGGCGACCTGAGCGCCGCGTCTAAATGGGCGGGGTGGCTTACTTTTTCCTTCGCCATTATGCAGTTTTTGTGCGCTCCCATATTGGGCAACTTAAGCGATAAGTACGGAAGGCGCCCGGTATTGTTATTTTCTCTTTTTGGTTTTGGGATTGACTATATATTACTGGCCCTTGCGCCTACCATTGGGTGGCTGTTTGTGGGCAGGATTATTGCCGGCATTACCGGGGCCAGTTTTACCACGGCATCGGCCTATATCGCCGATATAAGCGCGCCACAGGACAGGGCGAAGAATTTTGGAATGATTGGTGCAGCTTTTGGTTTGGGGTTTATTATCGGGCCGGTTATCGGTGGGTTGTTAGGTAGCATGGGCCCCCGCGTTCCGTTTGTAGCTGCCGCCATTTTATCGTTATTGAACTGGTTATACGGCTACTTTGTTTTGCCTGAATCCTTAAGCAAAGAGAACCGGCGCAGTTTTAGCTTCAAACGTGCCAATCCCATGGGGTCGTTGCTGCATTTGCGTAAATACCCGGCGCTCAGTGGATTGATTCTTTCCCTGATGCTTATTTACATCGCCGCGCATTCTATACAAAGTACCTGGGCTTTTTTTAATATGGAGAAATTTAAGTGGGATGAAAGAATGGTGGGCATTTCGTTGGGGGTGGTAGGATTGCTGATAGGACTGGTACAGGGCGGATTGATCCGCATTGTAAACCCCAAACTGGGTAATGAAAAAAGCATTTATGTGGGGCTTGCATTTTACACTATTGGGTTGGTATTATTCGCGTTTGCATCGCAGGGCTGGATGATGTTCACTTTCTTAATACCTTACTGCCTCGGCGGTATTTGCGGGCCGGCCTTGCAGGCCGTTATTTCAAATCATGTGCCTGCCAACGAGCAGGGGGAACTGCAAGGCGCCTTAACGAGTTTAATGAGTGCCACCACTATTGTAGGTCCACCGGTTATGACGAACCTGTTTGCTTATTTCACAGAAAAGAACGCACCGGTCTATTTTCCGGGTGCGCCATTTTTATTGGGTGCGGTGCTCATGTTGGGAAGTACTATATTAGCATATCGTATGTTCCGGATAGAAAAAGCAGTAAGTTAAAAAGCAATGAGTATAACGCGCCTGGAAACACCTCTTTAGAAATACCTGTAATTTTATTGCTATAATCAAGCACGATTCACAAAAATTCATTTATGAAGCCTATTGTTCAGATTTCCCTAGATCTTACCAATATTGATGAAGCCCTCGAAACCGCTGCGTTAGCTATGCGCGCAGGCGTGGATTGGCTGGAAGCGGGAACACCTTTAATATTAGCGGAAGGCTTGCATGGTGTTCGTAAGCTGCACGAAGCATTTCCCGGTGTTCCTATTGTAGCGGATTTGAAAACGATGGATGGCGGCTACCTGGAAGCCGAAATGATGGCCAAGGCCGGCGCCACACATGTGGTGGTAATGGCAAGGGCGCATGAAGAAACCATTAAGTGCGTGGTTAAAGCCGGAAAGGATTTTGGCGCCAAAGTAATGGGTGATAATTTAGGCTGCCCGGATATGGTTGCAGCGGGAAAGTGGCTGGAAGATCTAGGCTGCGACTATGTTATCCATCATATCGGTTACGACGAAAGGCGCGGCATAGCTGCAATGGGTAAACGAATGCCAAGTCCCCTTGACCAGTTGCGTGAAGTGGTGAATGCAGTGAGTATTCCTGTGCAGGCAGTGGGTGGATTAACCTTGGAGCAGGCTATCCGTTGCCCGGAATATGGTGCACCGTTAGTAGTATTGGGCGCTCCGCTTACCATAGATGCGGATGCTTTTAAAACAGCCAATGGCGACCTGGAAAGTTCCCTGCGTATGATTTGCGAAAAAGTGCATGCCTATGGCGATGTGACAGTTGGGAAGATTTGATATTTTACATTTTACATTTGAAATGCAGGGCTCAAGTGTTCCGAGTAATATCGATCTACAAAGGAAAACTCAAATGAGTAATATTAAATAAAGGTTGAACATCTCAAATCTTAAACCTGCCTGGCGGCAGTCGGGTTACAAATTCTACATTGTTTTATGAAATCAGCAGCGGTTGTTAATTATTCGTCAGCAAAAGGATCAGTTGAAATAAGGGAAATAGAAAAGCCGGACATTGGTGAAGAGGATGTTTTGTTAGAAGTGGTGAATGTAGGCGTATGCGGAAGCGACCTGCACCAATGGACAGCAGATCACAGTTGGCATGTAAATTATCCTGTGGTATTGGGTCATGAATTTGGCGGGCATATTGCAGCTTTAGGCAGTCGCGTTACAGGTTGGAAGGAAGGCGATCGCGTGGTCAGTGAAACGGCGGCGGTGATTGATCCCAACAGCCCAATGACAAGGAGCGGCTTGTATAATTTAGACCCCTCCCGTAAAGGTTTTGGTTATGGCGTAAACGGAGCCATGACCCGCTTTGTACGCGTGCCAGCGCGTTGCCTGCACCGTGTTCCCGACAACCTGGCATTTGAACAAGCCTGTTTAACAGAGCCTTGTTGTGTAGCATATAATTCGGTGGTGGAAAACACCCGGTTAAAACCCGGAGATCGGGTAATTGTATTAGGTCCGGGTACTATTGGCATTCTGTGTGCCGCAATGGCCCGCCTTTGTGGTGCTGAAGTGGCGATTGTGGGACTGGAGGCCGATAGGCACAGGCTCGATATTGCAAAACAATATGGTTGCGAAACAATCATTGGCGATGCCATGCCATGGGCCACCGAACGCGACGGGCTCGGCGCAGATTGCATTATTGACGCCGCTGGTGCAAGTGTCACTTTAAAAATGGCCCTGCAACTGGTTCGTCCTAATGGACATATTGCCAAAGTAGGCTGGGGACCACAGCCCCTGGGCTTTTCTCTTGATCAGTTGGTGCAAAAAAACGTAACCTTGCAGGGGAGCTTCAGTCATAATTGGCCGGTTTGGGAAAGAGTAATCGCGTTGCTCGCCAGCGGTCAGCTCAATGTAAAACCGATCATCGGCGGCGTATGGCCCGTTACCGAATGGCACGAAGCATTTGAAAAAATGCATAAAGGCGAAGTGGTGAAAAGCGTATTAAAGCCAGCTTAA
>CAYMKT010000091.1:6238-15877 GCA_964391065.1 uncultured Terrimonas sp.
GATGCGTTTACAACATAAAGTTATTATCGTTACAGGCAGTTGTACAGGTATTGGAAAAGCTATTGCCCAACGCTGTGTAGCCGAAGGCGCCCGTGTAATCATACACGGATTGGAAGAAGAATGGGGAAGAGAAGTAGTGAGCGGGCTCGGCGAAGATAAAGCAGTATTGTACATTGAAGATATCAGTAACGAAGGCGCCCCGCAACGACTGGTAGATGTTGCGTTAAAAAAATTCGGACAATTGGATGCCGTTGTAAACAATGCGGCCATCGTAGCTTCCTCCAATATACATACCACCGATCTTGATTTTTTGCGGAAGATTATTGAAGTAAATACCATTGCGCCCTTCGCTTTAATAAAAGCTGCATTACCGCATTTACGCAAGCAAAAAGGAACTGTGCTCAATATAGGTTCGGTGAACGCCTTCAGTGGCGAGCCCAATTTACTGGCCTATAGCATTTCGAAAGGCGGGCTAATGACCCTTACTCAAAATTTGGGAGATACGCTTTTTAGGGAAGATGGCGTTCGGGTCAATCAAATCAATCCCGGATGGGTACTTACCGAAAACGAGGCTATCCGTAAACGTGAGCATGGGCTGGCAGATGATTGGTACAAAGACCTGCCCAATGTGTATGCTCCTGCCGGGCGTATTATTTGGCCGGCTGAGATCGCCGCGGCCGCTGTGTATTGGCTCGCTGATGAATGCGGACCCATCAGCGGACAAATCATGACGTTGGAACAATACCCCTTTATTGGCCGGAATCCTCCAAAAGACACTTCTACCATTCCGGCGGCTAATAATGCAAAGCCTTAAGTTCGAAATCCACAGAAAAGAACCAAGAACCAAGAACCAAATAGCAAGAACCAAATCCGAAGAGTGAAATTCAAAATTTGAAATCCGAAGAAAAGAGCCAAAATACAAGTTCCAAATAAATATTAAATCTGAAAGGAAAGACGCAACAACCATTCTCACTGGTGCTATTTTTTTACCAAGTTTAATTCCTAAATTTTTTCAATCCTATAATCATAGGATCATAGTCCCCCGCCAGGATTATTTAATTTAATTTTGACATCAATTCATTTGCAAACGATGTTGAAACTTCCCGTTTATTTAGACAATAACGCGACCACACCTGTTGACCCGCGAGTATTGGAAGCTATGCTGCCTTATTTTACTGAACACTTTGGTAATGCTGCCAGCCGCAGTCATAGTTTTGGTTGGGTGGCAGAAGAAGCGGTGTTGCAGGCCCGCGAACAGGTTGCCCAATTAATACATGCCGATCCTTCAGAAATTGTTTTTACCTCCGGAGCAACGGAAGCCATCAATCTTGCCATGAAAGGTGTAGTTGAAATGTACGGCGCCAAAGGCAAACATATCATTACCTGTGCCACCGAACACAAAGCCGTGCTGGATACCTGTAATCATCTTGAAAAATCAGGCTGCTCCGTTACTTACCTGGGCGTGAATGATAAAGGGTTGATTGATCTTAAAGCATTACAGGCTGCCATTCAAAATGATACGGTGCTCATCAGCGTTATGCTGGCCAATAATGAAACAGGTGTTATTCAATCCATTAAGGAAATCGCGCAAATCGCCAAACAACATGCTGTTATTTTTTTTACAGATGCCACGCAGTCAGCAGGTAAAATACCCATTGATGTGAATGAGTATAATGTTGACCTGCTATGCCTGTCGGCTCATAAGTTATATGGTCCAAAAGGTACAGGCGCCTTATATGTTCGAAGGAGAAATCCAAGGGTTCGGTTGGTTGCACAAATAGATGGCGGCGGACATGAAAAAGGTATGCGGAGCGGAACGCTCAATGTACCCGGCATAGTGGGTTTAGGTGAAGCCTGCGCCATAGCCATGCAAGAAATGGCTGATGAATCCAAACGCATTGGTGAGTTGCGAAACGAACTGGAAACGGGGTTACTCCAAATGTCCGGCCTAATGGTTAACGGCGCTGCGCCGTTGCGGTTACCGAATGTAACCAATTTATCATTTGCGGGTGTAAATGGTAACAGGCTATTAACCGAAATTAACCGCACCATTGCTGTTTCATCGGGATCGGCATGCACTTCGGCCAACCCCGAACCTTCGCATGTGTTAAAAGCAATGGGAGTACAGGATGAACTGGCAAACAGTTCCATCCGGTTTGGGTTGGGAAGATTTACAAGTCACGAAGAAATAGTGTATACGATCAGTGAAGTGGGCAGGATTGTAAAAGTATTGAGGAAAGCAACGTAAAAACGAAATCCTGATATGGTTTAGAGATTACCCTGCCGCTACCAATTATTGATTCGTGAGACCGCCTTTTGCAAACGGAGTGCAGCAAAAGGCTTAGCCGTCCTGTAGCCCCTATGGAACCAGGGTTTGGGGTTGGCCCTGAGAGGGATCATGTCTGTGATTCTGTTGCAATTTCATCCAGTGCGCTGCTTACTGCATGAATGATCATATCGCATTCGTTGCGGCTAATGATTAGCGAAGGCCGCATGGTCAGAATATTTCCTTCAATTACCTTCAAAGCTACGCCGTTGCGGAGGCAATGATACATCACTTTTTCTGCCTCCTTTTCTGCACGTGCTTTGGTAGCCCGGTCCTTCACCAGGTCTACACCAATATGTAAACCCTTGCCGGCAACGTTTCCTATTATGCTAAACCTTTCCTGTAACTCCTGCAGTGCACTCATTAAATAGTCTCCCATCTCCCGGGCATTGTTAACGAGTTCATGCTTTTCAATATATGCTATTCCCGCCAGTCCCGCCGCGCAGCAAAGCGGGTTCTTTTCGTGTGTAAAATGACCGATGGAGCGGTGCTGCAATACATTGTATTTTTCTTTGGTTACCATGCCTGCAAAAGGGAGTAAACCACCTCCTAAGGATTTTCCCAGCACCAGCACGTCGGGTGTTACATAATGTTCGCAGGCAAACCATTTTCCTGTTCTTCCCAATCCTTCTATGATTTCATCAAAAATGAGGAAAATACCATGTTTGTCGCATATATCGCGTACGCGGTTCCAATAATAGGCCGATGGAACAACGGGCGTTGCCGAAACCGGCTCGGCCACAAGCGCTGCAATATCGGGATTGCGTTTCAGGATAATCTCTATTTGACGGATGTATTGATCATCTATAGCCTGTTCTTCCGTTAATCCCCAGGGATTGCGGTAATAGTTGGGAAATTCCACATGAAACGCGCCGGGCAGCATTGGCCCCTGCCCGTTAGTAAAGTGTTCCTCTCCGCCTATCGAAGAAGCCTGGAAACCATTTCCGTGATAGGAGTCCCAGAAGGAAATGGTTTTCCACCTGCCTGTTATGTGTTTGGCCAAAGCCACTGCCATTTCTATTGCCTCCGACCCGCCCGGGCAAAATAGTACCCGGTTTAAGCCATTGGGTGTAATGGCTGTTAATTTTTTGGCAAGTTGTACGGCTGGTATGTTGGTGTAACGCCGTGGTGTAAACGCTAACTTATCCTGTAACTGCTGTATTACCGCCGCCATCACGTCCGGGTTAGAAAAGCCGGCATTGTGTACGCCGTTGCCGTGCAGGTCGAGGTATTTTTTTCCCTGCAGGTCTGTAATATAAGCGCCTTCGGTTTGCGACAACGCATTCATAACGGGAGTAGACAGTGCCTGGTGCAAAAAGTATTTCGCATCTTCGTCTATCCAATATCGTGTGGTATCGTCGAGCCCGGCGGTATATTCGTTTCTTAAGCTGCTGGCGTTGTGATCTCCCTGCTCTGTTGAAATAGGTGCGGGCATGCGTCAAATATATTTAACTGTTTACAGCAAATGGGTTCGGTATGCAACTACCAGTTCAGTTCCAGCTTATTGTTCTTCCTGTTTATATCTGCCATGCGCCAGGTAGGATCAATTTCAATGGATTTAACATTCAGCAGTCTCGTATTTACTTCAAAAACATAAGTGGGGTGGGTCCATTTCCATGGTTCCTGCAATAACCTGGGGGTGTTGTCTTCCGCCGGTTTTTGACCAAACATAATGAGTTGCGGAATATAAGCGGTTTCTTTTGTTCCGTCTTTGTATTGCAACAGCACATCTACCGGCATGGGCATTTGTCCAATCATGCGCAAACGTATTTTCGTCTTTCCGCTTTCCTCCCATAAACTGTCGATGCTGTAATCTATGGTTTTGGTGCTATTCACCCAATATTCTGTATACCAGTCTAACTGGATGCCGCTCACGTTTTCGGCTACCCGCATAAAATCATTGGCGTTGGGATGTTTAAACCGCCATTGGCGGTAATATTCCAGCAGGGTTTTATCGCGCAGGGAGTCGCTGATAATGTATCCGAGTTGGCACAAAAATACAGCGCCTTTAGAATAGGCTGCCCTGCTGTAGGCGAAATTGGTGTTGAAATGATCGGCATGGGTGCTTAATGGTTCTTCCAGCCCGCTGCCGGCAAGGTTAAAGTAGCTGGTATAACTGTCGGAATGATACAAGGGAAGCGGGGCGCCGTCGCCAGCCGGACTAACAGAGAAATCATTCCGGGTTGTTGCTTTGTTTTTCTGTTGCGTGTAATATGCTGACACCAGGTCTTGGGCATAGGTGGTAAACCCTTCATCCATCCATGCATACAGCGACTCGTTGGAGGCCAGCATCATCTGGTACCAACTGTGCATCCATTCGTGAAAGGCCGTACCCAACCCGGATCCGCTGAGCAGTGTTGCCATCGGGTATTCCATGCCGCCATCACCACCATGTATAAATGAATATTGTTTATAAGGATAGGCTCCAAAATGCTTTTCGATGAAGGGTAGCACGGTTACCGCCGCGTCTGCTACTGTTTTCCAGGCCTCGTCATTGGCGGGATCATTTGGCTTGTATTTGTAAAGCACATGAATAACCGGGCCGTTTTGGGTTTTGCGGGAAATATGTTTATAATCAGGGTCGGCAGCCCATACAAAATCGTGTACGTTGGGTGCGGTAAACCGCCAGGTTAGCGTATTGCCCGGTGGTTGTGTAATTGTAGTGCCTTCCGGTTCATAGCCGTAGCCAATTTGTGCGGCATTTTGCAGGTACCCCGTACCGCCAATAATGTATTTTTTATCGAGGGTGATGTTCACTTCATAATCGCCCCATACGCCATAAAACTCCCTTGCTACGTAGGGGGTGGGATGCCAGCCATCCTTATCGTATTCACACAGTTTGGGATACCATTGACTCATGGAATACCGCACGCCCGTGTTAGGGTTGTCTCTGCCCGAGCGCCTGATCTGCAGCGGCACCTGGGCCTCAAAATCCATATCAAATTCTACTTTGGATTTGGGCAGAATGGGTTTGCTGAGTTGAACTTCGAGTATGGTTTCATACATTTTGTATTGCTGAGCAACGCCATTTAATTTGAGGGAAATGATTTTCTGGTACCCGATCTCATCAGGTTTCAGGTTAAATATGCGATCGGTAACCCGCGCATCCCAGTCCCTTATCTTTTCATTGTTTCTGCCCTGGAAAATAATATTGCCAAGTTCGCGGCTTCTTGCATCCATCATGCTGTTGGGTTGAAACGCATTCCAGTATAAATGATAGAATACCTTATCGAGTGTATCGGGAGAGTTATTCCAGTATACCAGTTTTTGCTTTCCGGTGAACCTGTTGGTCTGCACGTTCAGTTTAATATCCATAGTGTACTTCACTTTCTGCTGCCAGCGGTCAGGTTGCGAAAAGACCCCATGTTGACTACCTAAAAACAACAATATCAGAACTACTTTATTCATTTGAAAATTTTTGAATCTTTCGATGCTGCCAAAGATAATGCGGTCGGAGCTAAAATACCTATCCATATTTTAAAACATAAAAGGTGAAAAGCGAAAGGCAGGAGTTGTGGAATATTCTCCGCTTTCACATTTCACCTTGAACATAAAACTACGGCAACTACAGCGTCGAACTGTCTTTTACCAGTTTCCCTTTTTCATTAAAAGTAAGATTTTTTTGTTTCAGGTCCGATTTGATGACATGCACGCGGTACTGGATTTTATCACCAGGCGATTCAATTTGCGTAACAGATTTCACCTTCCAATCCGCATATTTGCTTTTGTTGAAGCCATCTTTTACTGTGCTGGATAAATCCTCTATCGTCAATTCTTTTTCGGCGCCTTTCCACTCGCCTTTTTTATTGTACTGCGCTTTGTACTTATGGCCATCCATGTCGAAACTCGCCGTAAAAGTACTCAGGTTGTCCGACCATTCTACATTTTTTGCGTCGCCATATTTTTCGGAAAAGGCATTGGTTACTTCAGCAGGCACCTTCCTTATTTGTGCATGTGCTGAAAATAGAAAACTGGTTGATACAAGTAATGCCGCCAAAAGAAATGTTTTTCTCATCATTCTGTTTTTTATGTTTGAATAAATCAGCGTTGTACAAGTTTACACTTATGCGCAAAGATACAATTTCGTGCCACTTAAGGGAAAGGGGAGTGATAAATTATATATAAAAATATTTTTTTTGCAAACGATCCTGATCAGGTTAATTTTCTTTCATTTTTTCTTTTTCATTTTTCCCTTCTATCACCAACACAATTTCGCCTTTTACAGTCCTGGACCTAAAATGATCGCATACTTCACGCAGCGTGCCTCTTTTATTTTCTTCAAATAGTTTGGTAAGTTCGCGGCTTACACAACACTGCCTTTCCGCTCCAAAATATTGTATGCATTCTTCAAGGGTTTTTACCAGCCGCATGGGCGATTCATACAGCACCATGGTACGCACTTCGTTAGCAAGGGTTTTGAATAGCGTTTGTCGGCCTTTTTTGAGCGGTAAGAATCCCTCAAAACAAAAACGGTTAATGGGCAGGCCGCTGTTTACCAGCGCAGGCACAAAGGCGGTGGCCCCCGGCAGGCATTCTACTTTAATCTCCATGCGCACACATTCGCGTACCAGCAAAAAAGCGGGATCAGAAATACCCGGTGTACCCGCGTCCGTTAGCAAAGCCATGGTTTTTCCGGCCCGCATCTGTTCTGTAAGATGGCCCGCAATTTTATGCTCGTTATGCTGGTGATACGGAGTAACGGGCTTTTGAATACCATAATGTTTCAGCAATACGGACGAAGTGCGGGTATCTTCCGCGAGCACCAGATCAACGGTTTTGAGTATTTCGATTGCCCGAAAAGTTATGTCGGCCAGGTTGCCGATTGGCGTTGGAACAATATAAAGCATGGTTGCCGTACCAGCGGAAGCCGGATGCATATTGGGTTCTATTACAGGTGCCCGGTCGCTCAAATCCGAAAGCGGTTTAATAAAGGTGAAGAATAAGTGGCTGTTAAGCCGGTGTTACGCTGATCTCAAAATATTCCATTACCTGGTTGGCTAATAATTTCTCTGAAGCTTCCTGCGCAATCTGCTCTGCTTCTGCTGCCGAACCGGCACTTACCTGCAGGGTAATATGCTTGCCTATGCGAACATCCTGAACGGTTTTGATGCCTAAATTGTTGAGTCCGCTCATTACTGCTTTTCCCTGCGGATCAAGCAATTCTTTCAACGGCATAATATTAATATGAACAGCGTAGGTCATGGTGCTATTTTATTTTTAAGCGGCAAAGATAACAGAATGTAGGAGATAAAAATAAGCGGAACAGCGGTCCATTTAAATAATATGACCAGCACAATTGCCAGCGCAATCAATAGCCATTTGTAACTGTTGTTCTTAAAAGAGTAGTCTTTAAATTTCAGGCTCATGACTGGTACGTTGGAAACCATCAAATAGCTCAGTGCCAATACTACCAGATACCATATCCATTTATTGAGCAACAGGTCGGTTATGGTATTACTGGCGCTATGCCAGAAAATAAGCGGAAAAGAAGCCACCAGTAAACCCACTGCCGGGGTAGGCACGCCTTTAAAAGTAAAGGACTGCGTTTCATCCAGGTTAAATTTAGCCAACCGCCATGCAGCAGCGCAGGGGAGTAGCAGGGCGGGCAACAGCCATAGTGTGGAAGCATTCAGTCCGTTGGGTTCGCGGGCTACCGATAGCCGTAAAAATTGGTAAATAATTAATCCGGGTGCTACGCCAAAACTTACCACATCCGCCAGCGAATCCAATTGCTTGCCCATGCCGGAACTGGCATTCATCAACCGGGCAACAAAGCCGTCTAAAAAATCAATCACTGCCGCAATACCAATAAACAGGGAAGCCATGAATATTTGTTCCGGCATGTTCATCATTTGCGTGCCATCGGGAGTAGAAATTAAACTAATGCCGCTCTGAAGAATAAAGATGATAGCCAGACAGCCAAAAAACAGGTTCAGCAGCGTAAAAATATTAGGGATTTGCTTCATTAATGATACAGTTTGAAAGAAGATGGAAACGAAGGATACAATTACTTTTTCATCAGCGACTCAATTTCATCGGTTGTGATGGGAATATTTTTCATCAGGTCTTTATTGCCGTTTTTGGTGATCCAGAAATTATTTTCAATGCGAATGCCCATTTGCTCTTCTTCGATATAAATGCCGGGTTCGATGGTAAATACCATTCCCGCCTGTATCGGTTGCGTCCGGGAGCCTATATCGTGTACGTCGATACCAAGGTGATGGGAAATGCCGTGATACAGGTATTTGCGATATGCCCTGTTGTCGGCGTCTTCATTTTTTACATCTGTTTTGTTCAGCAGGCCGATTTTCAGAAACCGTTTGGTGGCTTCCTCGCCTACTTTATCGGTATACTGCAGGATGGTAATGCCGGGTTTTAATATAGAAGCCGCATAATGGTGCAAATGCAGGCATGCATTATACACTTCCTTTTGTCTTTTAGTAAACTTACCATTTACCGGAACAGTGCGGGTAAGGTCGGCGCAATAACGGCCGTATTCCGCGCCAAAATCCATTAATATCAATTCGCCATCTTTGCATTCATTATTATTCGATACATAATGCAGTGTTCTTGCCCTGTCGCCGCTGGCGATAATGGATCCGTAGGCCGGGCCGGTAGCACGGTTGCGCAAAAATTCATGAAAGATCTCGGCTTCAATTTCGTATTCTGTTACGCCCGGACGAATGAAGGATAACAATCGCCTGAATGTTTTTTCGGTAATATCAATCGCATGCTGCATTACCTCAATTTCCAGGGCTGTCTTAACTGCCCTCAATTCTTTCAAAATTTTTGCACTGCGCCGGTATTGATGCAAAGGGTACAGCCGTTGCATTTCCTGGGCATACCGGTAATCCCTTACCGCTAACAGGTTGGCCTTCCGGTCGTTTTCATTGCTGTTCAAATAAATAGTATCTGCCAGGTGTATCCATGGCTGCAATAAGCCTTCGAGCGTGTCCAGCCAAACAATGGTTGAAATGCCGGATATGGCCGAAGCTTCTTTTGCCCTCAGCCGGTGCCCATCCCATTTTTCCTTCAATTCATTCGGACGAACCAGCACCAACACTTCGCGGTATTTTTTATCGGGATTGCCGGGGAAAAGGATAAGCATGGAATCTTCCTGTTCAATACCCGTAAGCCAATATAAATCAGAGTTTTGTTTAAACGGGTACAAAGCATCTCCATTAGTTGGCAGTTCATCGTTACTGTTAAATATGGCTATCGCATTTTTTTCCATGCGGCCTGTAAACCTATTACGGTTTTGAATAAAGATTTGAGGATTTAACGGCAGATATTTCATTGAGAAGGCTTTATTC
>CAYMKT010000092.1:0-12034 GCA_964391065.1 uncultured Terrimonas sp.
ATTACCGACAGCAACTGGCAAACCCCGGATGAACATCTTATTCATTTTGCAACAGAAACCGGCGCTTTGTTTTTGGACGGTTTTGGAGATGGCATTTGTTTGGGAATGAGCCCCGCCAGCTACTCGGGCAGCTATGCGCAACTGAATGCCAGTGGCCGCAATTATGTGAACAATAAAAGTGTGGAACAGTTTATTAACAGCACCGCCTTTTCTATTTTGCAGGCTACCCGAACCCGCATCTCAAAAACAGAATATATTTCCTGTCCGTCATGCGGCAGAACTTTATTTGATTTGCAGGAAACCACCGCTAAAATACGGGCGGTTACCAATCATCTGAAAGGCGTTAAAATTGCTATTATGGGCTGTATCGTAAATGGTCCCGGCGAAATGGCGGATGCCGATTTTGGATACGTGGGCAGCGGTCCCGGAAAAATAACTTTATACCGGGGCAAGGAGGTGGTGAAGCGTTCCGTAAACAGCGATATTGCGGTTGAAGAATTAATCAACCTTCTGAAAGAAAGCGAGGCCTGGATTGATCCCCGGTAAACCTAATGTCAGATCACTTTTTTTAATACCGGTACGGTTCTCATTCCGGGGGCATCACGGTAATCAACAGACTGAATATTGCCCGTTTGATGAAACCGGTACAGCTTTCCTGTAACGCTGCCGGTAACGGTTAAGGCCGTTTTGCCGGTATATTGGAACAGCATATTTTTCCAATCTTCGGTTGAACCGCCGGTATACCTGCGCCCGGAAGTAATTTCCTGCACCTGTGGCTGAACATGGTTTCTTTTTTTTCCGCAGTTACACATTTTTTTGATTTTTTAGTCTTCCTTATAATCGGTAATATCTTTTTTGTTATGGGTAGTAGCTTGTTCCAACAGGCAGGCGGCTCCCGATAAGGCCCACCAGTACAGTAATTTTTCCCACCATATATTGCCCATTCCTATGCCAAACGGTAATGCTACCCATATGCTCGTGCAGTAAAAGCAGTTGAGCAGGTTTCCGAAGAAACCCGCTCCTGCTTTTTCTCTTAATAAATAAATGATATCAAAAGGCCCGTCTTCGGCATGCAGCAGATGGGTTATTCTCCACACCGCTAATGCCACTAAAGCAAAAAAGAACCATTCCATATTATTTATTTTTTACAACTCATTCTGTTTTAGCCAATGCAGAATCCTTTAGCCAATGCGCTGTGATGAAAAAATCCGCTGCTGTTGACAATCGTCCTGTCGTATCCATGTATCCATACATTGTACCCGCATGGTTTGATGGTGGATGGCGTTTGTATTTGCCAGGTACCCGATTGTCCGGTTCCGGGTAGTGTGCCGCCAGCGAATGATAAGGATGAAGTAACCACGGCATCTATCGAAATAACAGATCCCGCGGCTTCTGCTGCCGGCGTCATGCTGATAGACATGGAATGGCAATACAAGTCGGAAATCGAATAAATCCCGGAAATGGCATCACCCGGTGCAAAATCACCACAGTCGCCTGTTCCGCTGGTAATTACAATGTCAACCTGCGGATAATCTTTGTCTACATTAAATGTAATGGTGTTGCTGCTGTATATTACATCGTCCGTAGTATCCCAGAATTCCAGGCTAATGGTATGTATGCCATTTTTCGTTGGTATGAAGTTTCCAAATAGGTCGTCCACAATCACCGTATTGGTAAATGGATTAGCCAGGTAGTTTATCCAGCCTTCGGGTGTGGAAGGCGTTAAGGTAATTTGAGGTGAAATTGCTCCAAATGTATCTGTCTTCAATTTTACCTGGTCCATAATGGGGTGTATGCCTGTACCGGGTTCTGTAACCATTAACCTGTATTTAAAGTTGTGGTTGTTTTGGTTAAACAACCTGCCCCTGATGGTAATATTGCCATCAAACGGACTATCGTTTGCGGTGAATCCTAAGGTATGGAGCCCGCTTGCATTTCCGGTAACATTGCTGATCAGGTCTACCGGCATTCCGCCTAATAATTCAATGAACGGATATATTTGTTCCGGAGGCACGCCTTTAGGCAATGGTTTAATTTCCACATTACATTGTTCCCAATCGCCCCATGGCGCCACCCAGTTGGGGTCAATAGGGGGAACCACATTCCAG
Organism: uncultured Terrimonas sp.; assembly: GCA_964391065.1. GTDB lineage: Bacteria > Bacteroidota > Bacteroidia > Chitinophagales > Chitinophagaceae > Agriterribacter. The sequence goes on from CAYMKT010000092.1 coordinate 2,109, forward strand.
GAAAGGATCACTTTTATCTTGGCTTTCCCTGTTTCGCACCATTTTTTCTGGTAGGGAGTAAGATTTACCGCCAGCGGCGCATTGTACCATAACCCCTCTTTGGGAATGGTTGGGATATCATGCACGTTAACCGATGATGTGCCCATATACACCCAGCCCGCGCCAAAGTCCATATAATAGGCGAGATATTCTGTACTTCCTTTTGTGCATAAACCGCCCGAGTATCCTGTAGGCCGTTTTATTTGAAGCGAAGCATTAATCAGGTTAAAATTCCTGTTCAGCCCTACGCATTTCACCTCCTCGTAGCCAGTATTGAACTTTTTAAGTTTCAGAAAGGCCAGAATGGACTTCAGGTCAAGGTTGTATTTCTTAAATAATTCAAATTTGTTTTCATTTACTATGGCGGTATCGGCTATAGCGCTGTAGGCTAATAAATGGCCTATTCTTGCGTCTTCCACCTTACCGGCATAGCTTCTCTTCAGGTCTGCAATCGACACGATTGGCTGATCGGGAATGGTAAATTCGAAGTCAGGCGCTGCATGCTCCAAATAGGCAAGTTGTTCAGCATTCAGTTGAATATCAATTTTTTCAAAAATTTTGTCGAAATAGCAGATAATGCTCTTGGATGGTGCAACTTGTATATAAGCATCCAGGCGTTTGCCCCAAATGGGTAACCACCACCAGGCTCCTGCAGGAGGCATGGTATTCCATGAAAGGATGGCCCTGGCGAGCGGAAGCACAGCCTGCTTATCGCAACAGGCTTTCTTTTTAGGAGTAAATGTTTTACCCAGTTCATAACATAACCCCGGGTTTGGTCCCAGGTCGTGTGCATCAAAATCAACCACTCCCTCGTCATCCCAGGTGGCGCCGTTATCGTAGCTCACAAAAAACCGCACATATTCTTTGCTTCCATCGGTGCAGGGCCCACCGCTATAACCGGTATTTTGTTTTATGATGATATTGGCGCTTAGACGCTGCAGTTGGGGGTTATAACTTACACAGGTTAAGTCTTCAAACGAGGTATGCTGTAAAAGATCAACAACCGGCTTAAAGTTGAGGATTGCCTTATTTTCTTTATCCTGCACGCCAAAATAATTGGGATTTTCAAACAGGATCATTTTTGCGTTGTTTCTGAATTCTACCAGCTTCCTGATATCAGGAACTGCTTTAGCGCTTTTTTTCATAATGCTTTATTGAGTTGTTAAAACCTCCCTCTCGTTGGAGGCAAATACACGCCGTATCCTATCAGGCCGATAAGGTTTGCCCGCAGGCTATTATTTTCCGGCTGTGGAAACAGGAAATAACCGGAATGAAAAGGGGAAATGGGGCGGGCCATTGCTCCTGTTGGATAAATTTGACATAGTAAAAGGTTTGATGAAGAATTGAATTATTTTCTAAGGATTATTGCGGTTGTAACAAAGGGAGGACGAAGCTTGATCAATGGTGTTTTGCGGAGTTTTACCATGGGGATAATCATCCCCATGTCTTGCGAGAAAAAAGGAGGTACAGCAAATTCATTACCGCTGTACGGCAAGCGGAGTGTATAATAATAACTTTAATAGCGGAGTTTGTTACCCTCTCCCTTTGTTTTTAATTGAATACATTTTATGTAACGGCGGTAAATATTTTATCTTACCGGATTATCTTTACCTCATGAGTACCATCCGAAGGCAAAGTATTGTCTCGTCCATTGTTATTTATATAGGCTTTGCGGTGGGTATGCTCAATGTATATTTCTTCACTAAGCAAGGGTTGTTTACTCCCGCGCAGTATGGGCTTACGGGTATCTTTATAGCTATCGCCACTACCATGCAGGCATTTGCCAGCCTTGCTATGCCTTCCTATATCTTTAAATTTCATCCTTATTACAACCATCATCTCGCCTACCGCAAAAATGATATGGTTACATGGGCGCTGGTGATAGGCTGCGTTGGGTTTTTGCTGGTAATGCTGGCCGGTTGGATGTTTAAGGATATAGTAATAAGGAAGTATATTGCCAATGCACCCGAACTGGTTCATTATTATTACTGGATCTTTCCCATGGGATTTGGTTTAACCCTGTTTACCATACTTGAGTCTTATGCCTGGAGCATACATCAACCGGTGCTCACTAATTTTTTAAAGGAAGTCTTGTGGCGCCTGTTTACAACCCTGCTTATTGTATTGTTCGTGTTCCAGGTTATTGGCAATTTTGATCTTTTCATTAAAATGTATGCCTTTACTTACCCGGGTATTGCTCTTGCTTTGTTTCTCTATTTAACGGCTACCAAAAAAATCCATTTTACGTTTAAGGTGAGTAAAGTAACGCGGCGTTACCTGAAAAGGATTGTTTCTTTTTGCATTTTCATTTATTCGGGGCTGCTTATTTCCAATATATCCCTGGTATTTGATACGCTTGTTATAGCTTCCGTGCTGGAAGACGGGCTCGGGAAAGCAGGGATATTTGCGCTGGCACAGATTATGACGAACGTTATACAGGCGCCCCAGCGTGGCATTATAGCCGCCTCCATCTCGCATTTATCCAAAGCATGGAAGGACAAGGATATGAGCAAAATTCAGAGAATTTATCAGCGTTCGTCCATTAACCTGCTGCTTTTTGCCATCGGTATTTTTGCATTAATCACACTTAATTATACCGAAGTCATTCACGTTTTGCACTTAAAGGAAACCTACCTGCTGGGCTTTACCCCTTTTATACTGCTGGGTATTACAAGGGTAATTGATTTAGGCACAGGTCTCAACTCCCAAATCATACATACCTCTAATTACTGGCGCTTTGAACTGGTAAGCGGTGTGATACTGCTCGTTATTATGCTGCCGCTAACCTATATATTAACCAGGCAGTACGATATTATGGGCCCGGCGATAGCCAATCTTGTTGCCATAAGTATTTACAATTTCATCCGCATTGCTTTTTTATGGAAGAAATTTAAACTGCAGCCTTTTACACCTGCAACCCTTTCCATTATTGTGGTAGCGGTTTGCTGCTATATTGCCTGCTATTATGGCTTCAGGAATGTGCATGGTTTTACAGGATTATTTTTGAGAAGTATCGCATTTGTACTTTTGTACGGTAGCAGTGTTTTTTATTTTAATCTTTCTCCTGATATACAACCGGTATGGCAAAGTATCAAGAAGAGAATAGGGATGGGTTAAGAATTAAAATAGCAAACGCCAAATAACAAGAAACACGAAGTACAAAGCCCGAAATCCGAAGGAATAAACAATAAACTACAAGCCGGAAACTGCCTGTTTTCAATCTCAAATTTTAATCTTCAATCTCCAATCTCATCCTATCTTGCAACAAATATTGAACTATAACTCATGCAAACCGATTTTCTTGTTATAGGATCTGGTATAGCGGGACTTACCTACGCCTTAAAAGTGGCCCACGACTGCCCGGATAAAAAAGTATTGATTTTTACCAAAACCGCATCAGACGAAACCAATACCAAATATGCCCAGGGCGGTATTGCCGGTGTGTGGAACAACGAAAGCGACAGTTTTGAAAAGCATATTGAAGATACCCTTATCGCCGGGGATGGCCTGTGTAATGAAGAAACAGTAGAAATAGTGGTGAAGGAAGGAGTAGACCGGATAAGAGAAATTATTGAATGGGGCGCTGAGTTTGATAAGAACCAGGATGGCGATTATGCATTGGGCAAAGAAGGCGGGCATAGTGAATTTCGCATATTGCATCACAAAGATGTAACGGGTATGGAAATGGAAAGAGCATTGTTGGAGGCTATAAAAGCCCAGCCCAATATTGAATTGAATACGCATTGTTTTGTGGTAGATATACTTACGCAACACCACCTTGGCTACCTGGTTACAAAAGCCACTCCCGATATAGAATGTTTTGGTGTGTACGCTTTGAACCTACTCACCAAAAAAATGGAAAAAGTAATCGCCGGTATTACGCTACTGGCTACGGGAGGTAGCGGACAGGTATATCGCACCACCACCAACCCGGTTATTGCTACGGGCGATGGTTTGGCCATGGCCTACCGTGCCAAGGGCCGGATTGAGAATATGGAATTTATCCAGTTTCACCCCACGGCTTTATTTGAGCCGGGAGTAAAGGGGCAGGCATTTTTAATAACAGAGGCCGTTCGAGGCGATGGCGGCATTTTACGCAACAGCGATGGTGAGGCGTTTATGGAACGGTACGATGAAAGAAAGGACCTGGCGCCACGCGATATTGTTGCACGCGCCATAGATAATGAAATGAAAAGAACAGGTACCGAACACGTGTGGTTAGATTGCCGGAAAATGAACCAGGAGAAATTCCTTCATCACTTTCCAAATATCCATGAAAAATGTTTGTCAATTGGCATTGATGTCTCCAAAAATATGATCCCGGTTGCGCCTGCTGCGCATTACAGTTGTGGTGGTATTAAAACGGATGAATGGGGCAGGACCTCCATCCGCCATTTATATGCCGCGGGCGAATGTGCATCTACCGGCTTGCATGGCGCAAATCGCCTGGCCAGCAACTCACTGCTGGAAGCCATGGTGTTTGCGCACAGGGCCTATATTGATTCTGTTGAAAAAATGAACGACACAGACGGAAAAGAGTGGGGAAACTGGGATACGGCAGCGCTGCCCGATTGGCGCGCTGCTGGAACCACGGCCCCCAAAGAAATGATTTTGATTACCCAAAGCCTGAAAGAACTGCAGTTGTTGATGAGCGATTATGTGGGCATTGTTAGAACCAATACCCGTTTAGAAAGGGCAATGCGCCGCTTAGACCTGCTGCATGAAGAAACAGAGGAACTGTATAAAACAACCGAGGTATCGCCCCAGCTTTGCCAGTTACGCAATATGATTACGGCAGGCTACCTGATTGTAAAATCAGCGCAATTCCGCCACGAAAGCCGGGGGCTTCACTTTAATACAGACCATCCCAACAAGAGCGAACTGGTACAGAATATTGTGCTATAACCGACACAAAGCTCGAAGTTAGAAATTCGAAGTCCGAAGGGAAGAAACAAATACTAAGAAACAGGCTCCAAATAAATCTCAAGGTTTAAAATCCGAAACGGAACAAATAAATATCAAATCTACAATCGTAAATAAAAAAAATTTTTGCGCGCATGTACTATATTGTTCTTGCTTTACTTTACTTATTCTCTTTTCTGCCCTTGTGGGTCATCTACCGGATATCGGATTTCATTTGCCTGATCCTGCACTATGTATTGGGTTATCGCAGAAAAGTATTATTGAAAAACCTCAGCATCGCTTTTCCTGAGAAAACAGAAAAGGAAAAAATGCGGATCATCAGAAAATTCTACCGCAATTTTACCGATACTTTTTTGGAGGCTATTAAGCTGCTGTCCATTTCTGAAAAAAACCTGCGCAAACGGGTACAGTTTGATCCATCCATATTGAATGAATTATACGCAAGCGGCAAAAGCTGCCAGGTGCATGCCGGGCATAATTTTAACTGGGAATGGGTGAATGTACGGGTAGCCAGGGAACTGCTCTATCCTTATCTTGCCGTATACATTCCTATCGGGAATAAATTGCTCGACCGTGTTTTTAAATATTTCCGCCAAAGAACCGGTACTACCATGCTGCCGGCAACCGACATGAAAAATGCGATGCTACCCTACCGGCATAAACAATACTTGTTGGCACTGGTTGCGGACCAAAATCCGGGTGATCCTGCGAAAGCCTATTGGGTAAAGTTCTTTGACCGGTGGACTCCTTTTGTAACCGGCCCTGAAAAAAATGCACGCTTAAATGATATCCCCGTTGTATTTGCCCGGTTCTCTCAGCCTAAAAGAGGGTATTACATCGTGGAAGCTAAATTAGCCACCCTTCACCCTGCCGAAATGAAAGAAGGCCAACTTACCCTTCAATACGTTCGCTACCTGGAGGAGGTAATCCGGGAGCAACCGGAAGTGTACCTGTGGAGCCATAATCGCTGGAAAGTGGATTACAAAGAGGAGTACGCCGGCAAAAGGATTGAAGATGAACAAATGTAAGTCAGTAATGTGTGAGCGATAAGAACCAATTTGCCGTGGCAATAGGATCTACCCCGTATTATTTTATGATTGGGGCGTGCGCTTCTGCCCGAAAAGCGATACCCGGTCAATCAGCATCACTTCATTTTCTTCCGTACAAACTTCAAATAAACCTCTCAAAAAAATCTTTTCCCGGCAAGAGCCAATCTTTATATCTTGAAAAAAAATACCGAATGATGTACAAAAGAGCTGCCTTACTGGCCATGAGTTGTTGTTTCCTGAGCGTTACAGCGTTGGCACAGCGGAAAAAAAAAGATGCCGCCCCTGTTGTGGAGGTGGCCGATACAACTAAAAAGAAGCCTGCAACCCCTCCCAAAGCTTCTGTAACAGATAAAGTAAAATCAAGTAAGAAAACCGATGGACTTTTTATCACATACCAGGATACGGCAACGGGAAGTGTTCAGTTGTATATAAAAAAGGATCAATTGGGCAGGGAGTTTATCTATCAGAGTTTTTCCATGGGTGGACCAACCAGTCTTTACCTGAATCAAAATATGATAAGAACGACATTGGTGTTCAGTATCACCAAAACCTTTGATAAACTGGAATTCGCCCGGCAGAACACCAATTTTTACTACGATCCTTTTAACCCGGTAAGTAAAGCGGCTAATGTAGATGCTGCACCGGCGGTATTTTTTTCGGAGAAACTGGTTGCCGAAGATTCAGCAGGCTACCTGATTGCCGCCGATGGATTGTTTTTGAGCGATAAGTTGGATCCGGTGAAACCAGTTGTACCGCCCTCGGTTCCGCCAACCGCTGTTTTTAATATTGGCTCGCTGAGCACAGCCAAATCAAAATATAACCAGATAAGATCGTACCCCGACAACACAGACATTGTGGTAGATCTTGCTTACGATAACCCTATGCCCCTGAACCGGGGCGGTGACGATATAACCGATGCCAGGTATAACCGTATACGCATGCAGCATTCTTTTATCGCCATGCCCGAAAACAATTATCGACCAAGGCTCGATGATCCCCGCGTAGGTTATTTTGGCGCCGAGGTGCAGGACCTCACTTCGGTATCTGCAACGCCTTACAAAGATTTTATCAGCCGCTGGAACCTGGTGAAAAAAGATCCTGCAGCCGCAATAAGTGAACCGGTAGAACCTGTAGTATACTGGATAGAAAATACTACGCCGGTTGAATATCGTGAAATCATTAAAGAAGCAGGTGAAAAATGGAACGAAGCATTTGAAAAAGCGGGATTTAAAAACGCCATTGTGATGAAGATCATGCCCGACACAGCTACCTGGGATCCTGCCGATATCCGCTATAATGTTATTCGCTGGGTAAGCAGCGCCTACCCCAGTTATGGTGCAATTGGCCCGAGCTTTTTTAATCCGCGCACCGGGCAGATTTTAGGCGCCGATATTACGGTGGAATGGAAAAGTGGCGCAGGTACGGTAAACTACGACGACCTGTTTAATGGAAGCAACGGAGCGGCTTTACCCGCAGTGCAACTTCCCTGGGAAGCCCCGGACAATGATGTGCATTCCCCGCATATCAGCTTTAGCAAGGATCAGGTGCAATCGTGCAACATAGCCCGGGAATTGCAGGCACAATATATTACCGGGCTTACTGTACTGGAAGCGCTTGACAATAAGCCGGAAGAAGTAAAGGAAATGCACCGCGAATTTCTTACCTATCTCATCATGCATGAAATGGGTCATACCTTAGGGCTTAACCATAATATGAAGGCCAGCCAGATGCTTACGCCCGCCCAGGTAAACGACAAATCCATTACCACCAAAATTGGTATGATTGGATCAGTAATGGACTATCCTACAATTAACATAAGCCTCGACCGTAGCAAACAGGGAGAGTACTATACTACCAAAGCCGGCCCTTACGATTTGTGGGCAATTGAATTTGGATATACGCCTTTTGCTCCTGCCGAGGAAAAGGAGGGCTTAAACAAAATTTTAAACCGGAGCACCGATCCGCAGCTTGCCTTCGGCAACGATGCAGATGATATGCGTTCGCCAGGCAAAGGAATAGATCCGCGGGTGATGATAATGGACATGAGCAGCGACATGATTGCCTATGCCGAAGATCGCTTTAAGCTGGTTAATTCGTTATTACCTAAGTTGAAAGGCAGGTACAGTAAACCCGGTCAGAGCTACCAGCAACTGCGTCAACGTTATTTGATGTTACAAAGCCAGCGTGCGCAAATGGCCAATGCGGTGAGCCGCTATATAGGCGGTGTATATGTAGACAGGAGCTTTGCCGGCCAGAACACTACGAATAAGCCTTTCACCCCTGTTGCCGTTGCAACACAAAAGAAAGCGCTTGCTTTGCTGAACAAGTATGTTTTTTCGCCCAATACTTTTGAAATAGACGCTTCCCTGTTTCCATACCTGCAGTTGCAACGCAGGGGATTTAATTTTTTTAGTTCTACGGAGGATTATAAACCACAAACCACGGTTCAAACAATTCAGCTACAGGTTCTGGCGCAACTATTGCACCCGGTTACCTTACAGCGCATCAACAACAGTGGCTTATATGGTAATACTTATTCAACGGCAAATCTTATATCGGATCTCAATAAATATTTCTTTGCGGATGATCTTAAAACAAACGTAAACCTGTACCGGATCAACCTGCAAACAGAATATGTGAAGGCGCTGGTGGCTATAACAGCAGGTACCCCGAGCGCATATGATAATGCATCCAAAGCAGCGGCATTGTCTTCGCTTAAAAAGATAAAATCAATGCTGGCAGGCGCCGCATCCCCTAATGAGCAAACACGGGCGCACCGCGTTAATCTTAATTTTATGATCGATAAGGCTTTGTCGGTACAATAAATTCGCTGTTAAAAGTAAAAAAGGAAAGATGATCTTCATTTTTCCTTTTTTTATGATTGGGGCTGGAAGTGCCGGTTGAAACAATCCATTTTACCCTGCCATTACGGTAACGCCTAAGGGCAGTTTACAGGATTTCAAACAGGGAATCAACGCCCGGGTAGCATTGCTGATGTATTCAGGTGTCGGACTCGGTTAACCGCTGATGCCTTGCAATACTCGCTATGTACATGGCAAACCCGGCTATGGCAGTATCTTTAAGTGCATTAACCAGTGCCATCTGGCGCATTGCGGCGTCGCCGGAATTCAGATGATTGGGTATATGGATCAACAGAACGAATAAAATTAATAGCCCGGCAAGCAGGTAACCCGCTAACGACACATAGCGGTTGGTGATGAAGGCAATGGCGGCAAGAATAAACGCGACACCTACCAAATAAACCCACATTATTCCTCTTGGAAGATACAAGGGCACGTAAACCAGCATTTCATTTGGATTGAGAAAGTGCTGGATGCCAAAGAAAATCATAACAATGGCTAAAAGCCAGATGGCTATACGGGAAATCGTTAGATGTATCATAAAAAGAGCTTTTAGTGGTATTAAGTTACTTCATTTCTTTAGAATAGTCACATTATGTTTTGCACACTTTTGAAAAACTGCGTATAGGCGTGCTGTTTGATTCAATATTATTCGACGCCAGGATAATGCCACATGTATTTATTTTTTTGAAGCCCAGAGAATAGCATTGCGAAAAAGCATAGTAAATGCTTCATTGCTGAACAGGCCGGGAGCGTGTCCCATGAAGATATAAATGTTCCTTGCAGAGAAATGATCGTTTGTCCATATCACCGGATGATCGCCCATTTTTACCGGTGAGTCGGGCGCATAACTATTTTCATCTACGGCTGCAATAACATGCACATTACTCCTCGGGCTTTTATCGTAGGTGTACCATTCCTCCTTTTCTATAGTAAAACTTTTTGGTAATCCCTTTACACAGGGATGCGTGCTGTCTTCAATATGTACAACTGCCTGCGCAAACTCGGGAATATAGTTCCTGAATTGTATTTCACCCATGAAACGATAAAACCA
>CAYMKT010000092.1:12134-15743 GCA_964391065.1 uncultured Terrimonas sp.
CTGTGCGGCATTAGTGAACTGCAAATGATGGCCACCGTTCTCAAAAAGCACAAGTACGCTGAATGTTGTTAGGTTGGTGTGAGCAGCCGGATTTTGTTTGGCTTGTTGCGCTGCGAGATCTGGTGTTATTAAGCAGATCAGCAGTACTAAAGTCATGAGCTGCACGTGTCTTACGATGGAAGGAGCTGTAGATTTCTTCAACTATTATTATTTACAGAATGGTGATTTTTTTTAATATCAGGTTGATAAAACACACGCCATTCATAGCATCATGATTAACATTTGTGTTACCAGCTATAACGGCACGTTAAACCTAAACCCTACACCATGTATGGTTTCGATATTAACATTGGGCTCGGTTTTAAAATGCTTGCGCAGTTTTGTAATAAATACGTCCATACTCCTGCCTAAAAAATAGTCGTCTTTTCCCCACACATTCAATAATACTTCGTCTCTTTTCAAAATATGATTGGCATGTTCGCATAAAAACTTCAGCAGGTCTGCTTCTTTCTGCGTTAAATTGATCACTTCTTCCCCGTCAAAAATTTTAAGGTCGGTATATGAAAAACGAAGCTTACCCAGCATAAATTCCTGCGTTTGATCGGAGAACAATTTTTTTGTTCTGCGCAAAAAAACCTCCATCCGCATCAGTAATTCTTTCATGCTGAATGGCTTTGTAATATAATCATCCGCGCCGCTGCTGAAGCCTTTTATTTTATCTTCTTCCATTGATTTGGCGGTGATAAATAAAATAGGGATCAGATCGTTTTTTTGCCTGATTTTTTTTGCTACCGCGAATCCGTCTTTAACAGGCATCATTACATCCAGCAGGCACATATCAAATTCCTCTTTCTGATAGTACTGCAGCGCCTCATCGCCATTTGAACATAACAGCACCTGGTAACCCTCCTGTTCAAGATTATCTTTGATGACGTATCCCAGCGACAAATCGTCTTCCGCGAGCAGTATCCTGGCTTTTGTTGCAGGTTGCATAACATACATTTTTAGTGGGGTAAAATAATTTTAAATTCTGTGCCAATGCCAGGCACACTGTTTACTACAATTTTCCCATGATGTGCAGCTACAATCTTTTTAACAAAATTAAGGCCTAATCCAAATCCTTTCGCATTGTATACGTCTCCTGTTGGTACTCTGTAAAATTTTTTAAAGATCCGTTTGTGGTATTTTTTGTCAATTCCAATCCCATTATCTTTTACGGAGATACAGCTTTCGGTGGCGGTGCTGCCGGCCTCGATAACAATAAACGGCGAGCGGGCGTATTTGATGCTGTTTTCAATAAGGTTAACAATTGCGAGTTCCAGGTGTGATTTGTCGGCTGTAATAACCATATCCTCATCTTCTATTTTAATTTCCACTCTTGCACCGCTCACCTCCACCAGGGGCTGCAATTTAGAAATGGCCTGGTTAATCAAATCTTTTACCGCGAAGGATTCCATTTGTACCCGTAGTTCCCGTTGATAGGAAACTGCCATATTCAGCAGGCGTTCTACCTGGTTTTGCAGGTGCTCGGTTTCTTTTGATATAATGGCGGTATACTTTTCCATGCGTTCGGGTTGCTTTACAATGCCGGGCTGCGCTAATACATCCGATGCGATTTTCATTATTGACAAAGGGGTTTTAAATTCATGCGTGAAGTTATTTACGAAGTCTTTTTGTATTTCAACCAAAAACTTCTGCTTATAGAAATAGAACATGCTCATGGCGAGCCCCAATAACAACAGTACCACAACAATGCTGCCTATTATCCATAAGTTCATTTGCGATAAAATATACCTGCCCCTGGCCGGAAACTGCAACATTATATAATGATAGGTGGCGGGATATACCTCCAGTATTTCGGATGTACCTGTCGCATTCGAACCGGGAGACGGGATGGTTTGCATGAAAACATAGTCGCCTTTTGCTTTGTCGTACAATGCCACTTTGCATTCTGTTAAAATATCAAAATCCATCAGCTCACGGCCGAGATAGTGGGCCAGGGTATCCGGATCAGGCAGCCTATCAATCTTTATGATAAAAGTATTGGGTGCAGGCCGCATGGAAATTAATTGTTGTAAGTGGCTGGCCGGACTATCGGATAAGTTCATGTCTTCAAACAAGCCCCGGGTGCTTTTTACAGTGTTGGTGTCGAACTGTTTTTGTTCCAATTCGTACAGGTGCTTCAGCCAGTATAGTTGTATGGCAATGATTAATCCAATCACAAGAGTGCCCGCAAGCAACATCCATCTTAAAGTAACAGAACGCATACCGAACCGGTTGTAAACATTAATATGCACAAATTTGTTTTTAATTGATCAAATTAGTTTGGGGTGCATAGCTTTTTATTGTTAATTCAGCGTTAACCCAATGTTGTTGTGCCCCCGTTGTTTTGAAATGCATGATAATCATTACCCGGTAGCTTGATGTTTCATGAGTGTAATGTTATTATCACCAGGTGGGAAATGGTAACGCTTACGCATTAACATAAACATCTTTCTTAACATACAAATCACATAGCAAGACGGCGCAACGCAAGAATTAGGCCGTCAAAAAACGCCCGGCGTTTCTTAATTTGGTTTAATAGCCTTGCCACCAGTGGTGAAGCGGGTAGCTTTCATCAATCACTACAGGTTCTCCAATAAGCGGGGTGGTAAGGTTTACGCGTAGCTCAGCCGCTTTTTTAACAGCCCGTTCTATGGGTTCATTCCACGGGTGATTGGCCAAAGTAAATTTGCTCCAATGCACGGGCAACAACCATTTTGCACCAAGGTCAATGCTGGCCTGCACCGTTTCTTCGGGCATCATGTGTATAAACGGCCAGGAACGGTTGTATTGTCCGCATTCGAGGATTGCAAGGTCAAATATTCCGAACTTTCCGCCGATGGTTTTAAAGTGACCATCGTAACCTGAATCGCCGCCAATGAAAATAGTATAGCCAAAAAATTGCAGCACAAACGATGTCCATAAGCTGCCGCCACGCTTTAAGCCGCGGCCCGAAAAATGTCTCGCCGGCGTAGCCGTAAGCTTAACGTCGTTCAACACATCCACACTCTCCCACCAGTCAAATTCCGTAACCTGTTTTCCAGGAACGCCTGATTTTTCAAGGTCCTTACTTACGCCTAACGCGGTGCAGTATGCGCGTGTTTTTTGTTTTAAACGGGTTATCGTTTTGGCGTCGAAATGATCGTAATGGTTGTGGGTGATGATTAAGATATCTATTTCCGGTAAATTTTCTTCTGTGTAAGCATCCGATCCCGGGAAGGATTTTATTAAAAATGAAAATGGAGAAGCGTGACCGCTGAATACCGGATCTACTAAAATATTGATCCCCCTCATCTGGATGAGGTAAGAAGAGTGCCCGAACCAGGTTATCGTGGGTGTTTCAGCGTTGATATTGACCAGGTCGGTTTTTTGAATGGGTAAAGGCTTTGAAGGGCGTACACTCGATGGCCTCGTTAAACTCTGCTTTATTACACCGAAATATGAAACATTTTCGCCCATTACGGGTGTTGGCGAAATATTATGAAAGGAACCATTTTTGTAATTCGAAGATTGCTGTATTCTTTCGCGCCTGTTCATTTTTATTAAGATGAGGTTTCAAAGGTAGAG
>CAYMKT010000093.1:0-2599 GCA_964391065.1 uncultured Terrimonas sp.
ACGGAATTTGTGTATGGCTATGGTGTGCTCGACCGGTATAATTTGCAGGGAGCTGTTCATTTCTTCCAGGCCCGAATTCAATTTACCGTGATGTAATATTTTATGGCACTGCAATATAAATCCCGTTAGCAGGCATGAGCAAAATCGATTTATATGCGGTTTTCTCAGGAGCTTTTGATTTGTATTGAAACAAAGGCCCGGACACGGGATAGTTCTGACAATGGTTACGCGAAAAGGTAAATCGGGGGCTCCCGAAAATAATTTTTTATCACTTCTATAAAAAAACAGGTATGAAAAAGATAGTATCCTCAAACAGTCCAATATTACTCTTATTGTTATTGTTCGTTTGTTCAAATACTTTTGCACAAACCGCGGCTTTGAGCAAAGAAAAAATAGAAACCGCGCTGAACGAAGCGTATAACAAATTCAAAGACCTTAAAGAAGGCAAGAATGCCGATTACATTAAGGAATTGGCGAATGTTGATCCTAACATTTTCGGCATTGCAGTGGTAACTGTAGATGGGCAGGTATATACCCGGGGCGACATACAATCCATGGTTTCCATACAAAGCGTGTCAAAAGTATTTACCATGGCTAAGGTGCTGGAAGAGCAGGGTGCCCAGGCAGTAATGGATAAAATTGGTGTTGACGCCACCGGTATGCGTTTCAACTCTATTGTTGCGGTTGAACTGCAAAAAGGTAAAGAAATAAATCCACTCGTAAACCCGGGCGCGATAGCTGCCTCCGGTCTTATTGGTGGTGCCGATTCGGCGGCAAAATGGAAAAACATTGTGCAGGTGCACAGCGATTTTGCCGCCCGCCCGCTTAGCGTAAATGGCCCGGTATATATTAGTGAGGCAGGCGATAATTTGCGCAACCAGGCTATCGCTCATTTGCTGCTCGCCTATGGCAGAATGTATTTCGACCCGGTACAGGCTACCGATATCTATACCAAACAATGTGCGCTCAATGTAAATGCTAAAGACCTTGCCACCATGGCTGCCACGCTTGCCAATGGGGGTGTAAATCCTGTTACAAAAAAGACGGTGGTAAGCCCGAAAACGGTAATGTACACACTGCCTGTAATGGCTACCGCAGGCTTGTACGATAATTCAGGAATTTGGCTCTTCAATTCCGGGCTTCCGGCCAAAAGTGGAGTGGGCGGTGGCTTGCTCGCGGTTTGCCCCGGTAAATTTGGAATAGCTGTTGTATCTCCTCCATTGGATGCCGCCGGTAATAGCGTAAAGGCACAAAAAGTGATAGAATATATAGTTGAACAATTGAAGGTGAATCCTTATTTGATAGAACCCAAAAAGTGATCGGCCGGAATTATTTCAGTTGTTGAATAATAAAATTTACTTATGCATGGATTAAGGAAAATACTTACCTCTATTTCTGTTTTTGTTTCAGTTTTCGCACCCTTTGCATTACTTGCCCAGGTACAAGGACCTCTGCCGGATTCGGCATATGAGGCTATCATGAAAAAGCGGGGGGTTCTTAAAGACACCGCGTATCATAATTATGCTTCCGGGGAGTTTACACCGGGCCGGGGTTTTGATCTGGTAAGAACACCAGCTGGAAGCCTTAACATTAGTTTGTACGCCATCGCCCGCTATCTCAATCAAATGCCGGGGCACCAGGTATGGCAGGATCACCTGGGAAGAGACCGGGAGTTTGTGGGTCGTAATGATTTCTTCTGGCATCGTACTATGATATGGTTTTCGGGATGGTTCGGTACACCCAAACTTACCTATGTAGCTACGGTTTGGACGGTTTTCACCACGCAGCAGGCGCTTATATACGGCAACATTGCATACAAGTTCAACAAGTATGCGCAGGTTGCCATAGGTGTGGGTCCCAATCTCTCGGTAAGGTCTATGCAAGGCTCCTTTCCGTTTTATTCCTCTACCGACCGCAGCATGGGTGAAGAGTCCCTTCGCGGAGGTTTTACAAATGGCATGTGGGTAACCGGTGAAGTTCTTCCCAGGCTACGGTATAAAGTCATGGTGGGTAACAACCTGAGTTCATTAGGCATACAGGCCTCAAAACTCACCAGGGATCTGGCAACAAGCGCCACCCTTTGGTGGATGCCCACCACCGGAGAATTTGGCCCTCGTGGTGGCATTGGCGATTTAGAACATCACGAGCAGGTCGCTACACGTTTTGGCGCCTCTTACTCCCATAGCCGGGAAGACCGGTTTAATAATATAGGCACACCCTCACCCGATAATACACAAGTGAGAATGACAGATGGTGTTTTATTTTTTGAAACCGGCGCGCTGGCAGATAATGTTACCGTGGATAATGCAAACGTTGACAACGTGAATGTTGACATAGGTGTGAAGTATAAAGGTTTTGGGTTGCAAACCGAATTTCATGCAAGGAGATTATCAAAGTTTAATATTGATGGTCCTGCACCTTATAGTGAAATTAATGATTACGGTTATGATATTCAGCTCTCCTACATGATCATTCCCAAAAAGCTATGCATATATGGAGTTCATTCTTATTTCTTCGATGAATTTAAGCGACATCCCTGGGAAGCGGGTGGGGGAATTAATGCGTATCCTTTCAAAACCAGGGGTTGGAGGATAAATCT